>NZ_JBLGTY010000004.1:0-230523 GCF_047470845.1 Candidatus Enterococcus avicola
TTAAGCAATCTGCCTAACTGGTTATGACTAAATTTTCAGTTGTATCTTTCTCTACCAACACTAAATGTCGAAGAGCCCCATAATTTCAGTACAGCAAACGAAAATGTTTGATCAAACTAAAATTATTTATTTTTTAAGTTGTAGAATGCTTGCAAGCCTTTGTATTCAGCAACTTCACCAAGTTGGTCTTCGATACGTAGCAATTGGTTGTATTTTGCAATACGGTCAGTACGTGAAAGAGAACCAGTTTTGATTTGGCCAGCGTTTGTTGCAACTGCGATATCAGAGATTGTTGAATCTTCTGTTTCACCTGAACGGTGAGAAACGACTGCAGTGTAACCAGCTTCTTTCGCCATTTCGATAGCATTGAATGTTTCAGTCAATGTACCGATTTGGTTAACTTTGATCAGGATTGAGTTACCAATACCGTTTTTGATTCCTTTTTCAAGGATTTCAGTATTTGTAACGAACAAGTCATCCCCTACTAATTGAACTTTGTCGCCTAAGCGTTCAGTTAATAGTTTCCAACCATCCCAGTCGTTTTCATCCATACCGTCTTCGATAGTGATGATTGGGTATTTGTTAACTAATTCTTCTAAGTAGTCAACTTGTTCAGCAGCAGTACGTTTTACGCCGTTTTCGCCTTCAAATTTAGAGTAGTCGTAAACACCGTTTTCGTAGAATTCTGATGATGCACAGTCAAATCCTAGGTATACGTCTTTACCTGGTTCTAAACCAGCAGCTTTGATTGCTTCTAAGATTGTTTCAACACCGTCTTCAGTTCCTTCAAAACGAGGAGCGAAACCACCTTCGTCACCTACTGAAGTTTCTAAACCACGTTTAGACAAGATTGATTTCAAAGCGTGGAATACTTCAGTACCCCAACGTAAGCCTTCTTTGAATGTAGGTGCGCCTACAGGCAAGATCATGAATTCTTGGAAAGCGATTGGTGCGTCAGAGTGAGAACCACCGTTGACGATGTTCATCATAGGAGTTGGCAATACTTTTGTATTGAATCCGCCTAAGTAGTGGTATAAAGGTACTTCTAGGTAATCAGCAGCTGCACGAGCAACAGCGATAGAAACACCAAGAATCGCGTTTGCGCCTAATTTGCCTTTGTTAGGAGTTCCGTCTAAAGCGATCATTGCTTTATCGATAGCCATTTGGTCACGTACATCGTAGCCGATGATAGCTTCTGCAATGATGTTATTTACATTGTCAACTGCTTTCGTTACACCTTTACCGCCATAACGAGCTTTGTCGCCATCACGTAATTCAACTGCTTCGTGTTCACCTGTTGAAGCTCCTGAAGGAACCATTCCGCGGCCGAAAGCACCTGATTCTGTGTAGACTTCTACTTCGATAGTTGGGTTACCACGTGAGTCTAAGACTTCGCGTGCGTAAACATCAGTAATAATTGACATGTTTTGTCTCTCCTTTGAGTTTGTTTTATCTTAAGGGGAAAGCCCCTTGCGAACAACTTAATTGTAGTGAAAAAATCACGATTCTGCAAATGTTATTTTCATGAAAATGAAATTATTTTACAGCATCTAATAATGCTAGGAATGAATCAGCTTGCAAGCTTGCGCCGCCAACTAATGCTCCGTCAACATTTTCTTTTGCCATGTACTCAGCAATGTTTTCAGGTTTTACAGAACCGCCGTATTGGATACGCATGCTATCTGAAACTTCTTTGCCGTATAATTTTTCAACGGTTTTGCGGACAACGCCACAAATTTCGTCTGCGATGTTTGCATCCGCTGATTTACCAGTACCGATCGCCCAGATTGGTTCGTACGCAATCACAAGATTACTTACTTGACCGTCTGTTAAACCGTCTAAGCCAGCAGTGATTTGTCCTTCGATCCACTCCGCTGTTTTGCCAGCTTCATAGGTTTCTAAAGATTCACCACAGCATAGGATTGGGATCATGCCGTTTGAAAAGATTGCTTTGGCTTTTTTGTTGATGTCTTCATCTGTCTCATGGAAGTATTCACGACGTTCTGAATGACCAATGATGACATAGTCAACACCTAGATCTGCTAAAGCTGCTGGTGAAGTTTCACCAGTAAAGGCACCTTCATTTTCCCAGTAGCTGTTTTGAGCAGCAATTTTTAATTCTGTTCCTTCAGCAGCATTCACTAATGTTTCTAAGAATAGAGCTGGCGAACCGATCACAGAGTCAACTGTATCGTTGCTAGGAATTTTTGTTTTGACTGCTTCAGCAAATTCTTTTGCTTCTTTCGCAGTTTTGTTCATTTTCCAGTTTCCGGCAATAATTGGTTTGCGCATGTTCTGGCACTCCTTTTCGTTATCAAGCGTGCAAAGGAGATCCTTTGCACGGCTTGTCATTGATTATTTATCGTTGATCGCAGCTAGGCCAGGAAGTGTTTTTCCTTCTAGCAATTCAAGGCTGGCACCGCCACCTGTTGAGATGTGGGTAAATTTGTCAGCAAAACCTAATTGTTCTGCTGCAGCTGCAGAGTCACCGCCACCGATGATCGTTGTTGCATCTTCAAGGTTGGCAATTGCTTCACAAACACCGATCGTACCGTTTGCGAAGTTAGACATTTCAAACACACCCATAGGTCCGTTCCAAACGACTGTTTTTGCGCCTTTTAATGTTTCAGCAAACAAAGCGATAGTTTCAGGTCCGATATCTAAGCCCATTTGTCCTTCAGGAACATCACCAGTATGTTCTTCTGTTGGGACATCATTTGAAAATTCAGCAGCAGTGATTGAATCAACTGGTAATACTAATTTATCGCCAGCTTTTTCGATCAATTCTTTTGCTAATTCTACTTTGTCTGCTTCCACAAGAGAATTACCGATTTCCATACCTTTTGCTTTGTAGAACGTATACGTCATTCCGCCACCGATCAAGATTTTGTCTGCTTTAGGAATCAAGTTTTCGATTACGCCGATTTTGTCAGATACTTTTGCTCCACCAAGAATCGCGATCATTGGACGTTTTGGTTCTTCGACTGCTTCACCGATGAATTTGATTTCTTTTTCCATTAAGAAACCAGCAACTGTTGGGATACCTGTTGAAGCGATCCCTACGTTTGAAGCGTGTGCGCGGTGTGCGGTACCAAAGGCATCATTTACAAAAACATCGCCTAAAGAAGCCCAGTATTTACCTAGTTCAGGATCGTTTTTGCTTTCTTTTTTGCCATCGATGTCTTCGAAACGAGTGTTTTCAAAAACAACGACATCGCCATCTTGCATGTTGTTGATCGCTGCTTCTAATTTTTCGCCGCGGGTTTCATCCACGAAAGTTACTTCTTTGCCTAACAATTCACCTAGACGTTTCGCAACTGGCGCTAAAGATTTTCCAGCTTTATCTGCTTCTTCTTTCACACGACCTAAGTGTGAGAAAAGAATTGCTTTTCCGCCGTTTTCGATCACGTAATTGATTGTTGGTAATGCTGCTTTGATCCGTGTATCGTCTCCGATCACTCCATCTTTCAATGGAACGTTGAAGTCCACACGTACAAGAACTTTTTTATCTTTCAAATCGATATCTTGAACTGTCATTTTCGCCATGAACAGATTCCTCCTAGCATAATTGTTAAAAAAAGCGGAGAAGCGCGATGCTTCCCCGCTTTCTCTTGCGATGGTTTAAATTAAAGTCGTTCGCAACTCTTATAGGTTAGCGAAGTATTCTAAAGTACGTACTAATTGTGCAGTGTATGACATTTCATTGTCGTACCAAGCAACAGTTTTAACTAATTGTTTGTCGCCAACAGTCATAACTTTTGTTTGAGTTGCATCAAATAATGAACCGTAAGTCATACCAACGATATCAGAAGAAACGATTTCGTCTGTGTTGTAACCGTAAGATTCGTTTGAAGCTTCTTTCATTGCTGCATTGATTTCATCAACAGTTACTTCTTTGTCAAGAACAGTAACTAATTCAGTTAATGAACCAGTTGCAACAGGAACACGTTGAGCAGCACCATCTAATTTGCCGTTCAATTCTGGGATTACTAAGCCGATCGCTTTAGCAGCACCAGTTGAGTTAGGCACGATGTTTGCAGCAGCAGCACGGGCACGGCGGAAGTCACCTTTAGGGTGTGGTCCGTCTAGAGTCATTTGGTCACCTGTGTAAGCGTGGATTGTAGTCATTAATCCTTCAACTACACCAAATTTGTCGTTCAATGTTTTCGCCATAGGAGCTAAACAGTTTGTTGTACATGAAGCACCAGAGATAACTGTTTCTTCACCTGTTAAAGTTTCATGGTTTGTGTTGTAAACGATTGTTGGAACATCGTTTCCACCAGGAGCTGAGATAACTACACGTTTTGCACCAGCTGTTAAATGTTTTTCAGCAGCTGCTTTAGAAGTGAAGAATCCAGTACATTCTAACACGATTTCAACACCTAGTTCGCCCCAAGGCAATTCTTCAGGGTTGCGGTTAGCTAAAACTTTGATTTCGTTTCCGTTCACATTGAATGAACCTTCGTGAACTTCAACTGTACCGTTGAAACGTCCTTGTGTTGTATCATATTTTAACAAGTGAGCTAACATTTTAGCATCTGTTAAGTCATTGATAGCCACAACTTCGATTCCTTCTACTTCTTGGATACGACGAAATGCTAAGCGTCCGATACGTCCAAATCCATTAATACCTACTTTAACTGTCATTTAAGATTTCCTCCTTATGAAAATCATAAAAATATTTATTTTAAAGGGTTGCCCCTTTTAAAATCTCATTTGCGCAAGCTTCATCGGTGATGAGCCAGGTTTGTTTTGGTGCATTTTTCATGTATGCATTGACCGCTTTGGCTTTTGATTGTCCGCCAGCGACCGCAAAAATGATTGGGACTTTTTGCAAATCTTTTAATTGAAGTCCGATGCGAGGAACTTTGTAGACGACCTCGCCAGCTTCGTTAAAGAAATACCCAAAGGATTCTGCAACTGCATTTTTTTGTTTTAACATCAGAATTTCTTGTTCTGACATTTTTCGTCGAGCCGCCATATGCAACGCCCGTCCAATACTATGAATAACACAATTCGCTTGACTTATCAAGTTTAAGACATCAACGATGGCGGGTTCTTTCAAGAGAAACTCGTAGGTGTTCATGCTTAATTGTTCTGGTACAAACAAGGAGCGATAATCGCCGTTTGTCTGCATCGCCATTACTGAGCTGACTGAGTTTGCTTGCACGTTGACTGATTCTCCGATACCGCCACGGGCTGGAACAAACAAGTTATGACGTTTGGCGGTTTCCAAATTGCCCAATTCCTCAGCAACTTTCGCCATTGTCGTCCCTCCCATCACTGCGATGGTGTTTTTGCCTTCTGGCAATAAGAGATCCAACGATTCATTCAGCAACTGGCCAAATTCAGCAATCACTTTCGGTTGTCGATCACCATCGCCGCTCGCAATCAAACAACGTTCGATGCCAAAGGTCTCTGATAATCGTTTTTCGATTTGGTGCATTCCGAACAGCTGATCCATCAGTGCACCGATCTTCGTGTACACTTCTTCTCCATAGGCGGTCAATTGCATGCCGCTTTTTGAAGAGTCGATCAGTTTTAGCTTTTTAAGGATATCTGTTTCCGTCCTCAACACGCGTTCCGTCATTGATAAACTTTCCGAAAGTGTCCGGCGGCCAACGGGCTGCATCCAATAAATATTTCTTAAGATACGGTAACGTTCCTGGAGTACAGCGAGAATATCCGGGGTGATTGCCTCAATCAATTTTAATTCATCGAGCATTTTATATCCTCCCGTTGGACAATTTTCGTCCTACAATGACTTAAAATGACCCATCGATTGCAAAAAAAATTTAAATCTGTTTCCTACACCAATAATAGTAGCACTTATCGCCTTGATACGCAACTATTTCAGTCACAAAATCTTGCTTTTCATAAAATCGTCATAAATTGAAAATGAGGAAAGGATCGATAAAAAAAGGAAAGGCTTTGCTGCCTTTCCTACTCGTTAATAGTATGTTTTGCTTTACTCGAATCGTTTCCGCTTGGAAGAACCAAGGATATTCATGGCTTCACGATACTTTGCCACCGTTCGTCTGGAAATATCGATGCCCTGGGCTTTGAGGGCATCTGTCAACTTCTGATCTGACAATGGTTTATTTTTGTTTTCTTCATCGATCAGTGCCTTTAGCTGCTGTTTGATCGATGCCGTCGTCAGGTCATCACCGCTTTCTTGTGTCGAAACTTTCTGTCCAAAAAATAGTTTTAATTCAAACACCCCAAAGGAGGTTTCCAAGTATTTCCCGTTGACCGCTCGGCTGACCGTTGATTCATGAATCCCTAATTCTTCGGCAACTTCTCTTAAAACCAATGGCTTTAATGGGCGATCTGGTTGAGTGAAAAACTCCTTTTGCCGTGCAACGATCTGCACCCCGACACGATAGATGGTATCCCCTCGTTGCAGCAAGGTCTTTTTCAGCCACTCGAACTCTTGGGCTTTATTGTCTAAATAACTTAATACCTCTGGATCACCGCTTTGCTTCAATTGATCAAAATATTGCTGCTGAAAGCGAACCTCTGGCAAGGCGCGTTTGTTTGATTTCACGATCGGCTGTCCTTTTTCAACCGTCACCCGCAGGTCAGGTACGATGTAAAGCCCATCGGTTGACCCAAACGCAGCCCCTGGTGTGGGGGTCAATGTTTGAACATAATCAAAGACCTTTTGGATCTCAGTTAATGGAATCTGCAGCGCTTTGCTGATTTTGTCCCACTTGCGCTCTGCCATTTCCGTAAAAAATTCTTCTAAAATGAGATAGGCCATTGGCGGCGCATAGTCATCTCTTTCCGTTTGCAGCATCAAACACTCTCTTAGATCACGAGCACCGACGCCTGCTGGATCTAGCTGCTGGATCAAGGTCAAGGCATCGAGCATTTGGATTGGGGTCCCACCAACAAGTTTTCCAGCTTCTTCCAGATCAATCGTCAAAAAGCCGTTTAAATCAATGTACTCGACTAAAAATAAAACGATCGTCCGCAAGAAGGTATCTCGGTAGTTTAAATGCACTTGATCAATGAGGTATTCGAATAAAGACGTATGCTGGTCAGGGATCTGGCTTAAATAATCCATCAATTGTTCTGATGAGCCATTGCTTTTGCTTGGTGTGATGGGCGAATCATATTCCCCCAGATCAATTAATGGATTTTCTAATGCTTGGTTATCTATGAAGGACAATAATTCGTCTGCAGAAAATTGCAACACTTGGATCGATTGCTGTAATTTCTGCGTCATAGCAAGCTTTTGCGTCTGTTTTTGTTGTTGTGAAAATTGCTGTTGAAATTTCATCATTCTACCTCTTGTTTTTTTCACTGAAATTGGTTAAACTAATATTTGTGCTTCGCGCCTTTAGTGTAGTGGATATCACGTAAGATTCCGGTTCTTGAGACGGGGGTTCGATTCCCTCAAGGCGCGTTTTTTCTTTTCGTTACAAGTATACTCGATTCAAATCAATAATTCAAAAGCACTTAGGGACCGCTGATGCGGTTCCTTTTTTATTTGTATCTATGTAAGAAGGCGAACTCGTCCTTCAACGATTAAAAGCTGCTTGCAGCCATAAGGCGAAAAAAAGAAGAGGATTACTCCTCTTCTTCCTCTTCATCCGCAAAATCATCTTCATCATCGTCATCGATAATGGTTAGATCTTCCTCAATGCTGTCAGGTAATTCTTCTTCATCATCGGTGCTATTGTCGGCGCCGATTTCTTGCAAGTCTGAATTGTATGCCGAGATTTCTTCATCCTCGTCATCATCATCATCAAAGAGATCATCTTCTTCGTCATCTGACAAATCAGTATCCTCAGGATCATCATCGTTATAATCGATTGCGTCTTCATCATCGTTGATAAAGGCATTGACTTTTTTACGTTTGCGACGACGTGGTGTATCTTCATCCTCGTCTTCGATGCCATGGTTGACTTCTTCATCGATCGAATCAATGGCGTACCATGAACGTAAGCCCCAACGATTGTCGCCTAAAGAAATAAAACTACCGTCGATATTCAAGTCTGTATAAAACTGCGCCAATGAATCACGAATCTCGCTGTCTGAAGTTTCAAGATAGTTTTGAATTTGGTTGACCAAATCAGAAAAATCCATCACGTCACCGCGCTGCTCTAAAATCGCATGGGCAACTTCAATCATCGACAATTCGTTTTTATTTACACCTTCAAATACATTAATTTCCAAACGGGACACGTCCTTTCACAGTCTACTCTTAATCATACAAAATTACGCCTCAAATTGCAATTTTTTCTTTCAATTTCCCTTTGATCAAGCGGTAAATTCTAATGATAGTTTGTATTCGCCGACTTTGTCAGCAGCCATGAACAAGTCATAATCGATATCGATCTTTCCCGAGTATGGACGGTCTTTCAAGCTAACGTGCAGGTGATTGGTGAAGGTGTGGAACATCATCAAACCATACGGGGTTTGGTAGCTCGTCTCTAACCGTTCCTTATAAGAAAATTTCAAACGCATGCGCATTTCCCCTGAGCGAATCAATTGAATCAATCCATCTGGCATGATTTTCATCGTGACGGGAACGTCGGTACCGTCTGGCTGGATCTCTTTGTAACGGATATATAAAGTATCACCGATCTTGACTGCTTGTCCTTGCAGATCAAACAGAAAGTTCTCTGTTTCCCCTGCTTGACGTACATTGGTTGTTAAATGAATCGAGATTGGGATTCCTTTTGATAATTCTTGCATGTACGTGTGCCTCCTTTGAAGATTTCAGTTTCATTCTTGCTTTTTTTCATTCGTTTGTCAATCATTTCAGTTGATTCTCCTTGGTCTATTTCTTCATTGAAAATAAAAAAGCGAAAACAAAAGCAAGTTTTCATTCTTTTCTCCAAGTAATTTTCCAAGAATCGTATATAATAAGGATAACAGGTATTTTTAAAGGAGTTTAACCGATTTGACTATCTATATAATGGATCAAACCTTACCACGTATCCACAATCCTTATGAGCCGTTTGCTTTTACCGATGTTGCCACCGAAGCTGCTGGCAAACTTGAACAAGTTTATTGTCATTTTTGGCAGTTGTCCGATACGATGATTTTAGGAATGAAAGATACCCGGCTGCCTTTTTTGATAGATGGTCTGCAGGTTTTGAAAGAAGCTGGCTATGACTCGATCATCCGCAACTCAGGCGGGCTTGGGGTCATCAATGATGCCGGTATTTTGAATGTCTCCCTCATTTTCCCTAAACATTTGGCTGCCACTACGGATGCAGCCTATGAAATGATGGCGACATTGTTGCAAACAGCCTTTCCTGAGCGGACAATTTTGGCGTATGAAATTGCTGACTCGTACTGCCCAGGCACCTATGACCTGAGTATTGACGGAAAAAAAATTGCTGGCACCGCACAACGACGGATCAAAGACGGCGTGGCTGTCATGATGTATCTGAGCATCAATGGCGACCAACCAGCCCGCGGCTCTCTCGTTCGTCGTTTTTACCAAGCAGGTTTAAAAGAGCGCTTTGGTACGGATGGCTATCCAGCCGTCAATCCTGCGAGCATGACCACTTTAGAAGCGGCTCTCGGCCGTAAGTTTACCACGCAAGAGGTGATTGACCGCTTGCAAAAAGCCCTGCTTTTCTTGACCACAGACCAATCCCTATATCCGCTTGAGTCACTGGATCAATGGCTTTCAGAAAATGACCTTAGCGAACAAATGCAGCAACGCTTAGCTGGCATGGAAAAGCGAAATCACTCAATAAAGGAGTTTAGCGATGAGCCTACCATATAAATATCAAACCTTAGCGATAGAAAAAGTATTTCGTGACCCTGTTCATAACTATGTCCATGTGCAGCACCAAGTGATTTTAGACTTGATCAATTCCAAAGAAGTGCAGCGTTTGCGACGAATCAAACAACTAGGGACTGCTTCTTTCACCTTTCACGGAGCAGAACACAGCCGCTTTTCTCACTCCTTGGGGGTTTATGAAATCAGCCGCCGCATTTGCGATATTTTCCAACGCAATTATTCGATTGAAAAAGTTGGACCGAACGGCTGGGATGATAAGGAGCGTTTAGTGACCTTGTGTGCAGCATTGCTTCATGATGTGGGCCATGGTCCATACTCCCACACCTTTGAGCATATTTTTCATACGGATCATGAAGCCATCACAGTGGCGATCATCACTTCTCCTGAAACGGAAGTTCATCAGATATTGAACCGAGTGGAAGCTGGATTTCCTGAGAAAGTGGCAAGTGTCATCACTAAAACCTATCCAAATCCCCAAGTCGTTCAAATGATTTCCAGTCAAATCGATGCTGATCGGATGGACTACTTGCTGCGCGATGCTTATTTTACCGGCACTGAATACGGCACATTTGATCTGACCAGAATTTTACGAGTGATTCGTCCGTACGAAGGCGGTATTGCTTTTTCTATGAATGGCATGCACGCTGTGGAGGACTACATCGTCAGTCGTTACCAAATGTATGTGCAAGTTTATTTCCATGCGAGTTCTCGAGGGATGGAAGTGATCTTAGCCCACTTGCTGGATCGTGCTGCCGAACTTTATCAAGTGGATCAGGAAATGTTTCAAAGCCATTCGCAACTGCTTCTCCCGTTTTTAAAACAAGAATTCACTTTAGATGAATACTTGAAACTCGACGATGGCGTGTTGAATACCTACTTTACCCAATGGACGGAAGAGAATGATCCGATCCTCAGCGATTTAGCGAAGCGGTTCTTAAATCGTAAACCGTTGAAATCCGCTCGCTTTGACGATGAGACGCAGTTGCCGATGATTGAAGAAATGCAGGGATTGGTGGAAAAAGTCGGCTTCAATCCCCGCTACTATACTGCCATCAATTCAAGCTTCGATCTGCCTTATGATTTTTATCGACCAACTTCTGGTAAGCATCGGACACAGATCGAATTACAGGAAAAAGATGGTTCCCTTGTAGAATTATCCCAAGCCAGTCAACTTGTTGCAGCCTTAGCGGGACAAACCCAAGGTGACCAACGCTTTTATTTTCCAAAAGAAATGATTGACCCCAACATCCAAAATCACTATGATTTATTTGGAGAGACGTATCAAGAGTTTGCCAAGCACATTCGCAATGGTGCTTTGATCAAACCAAGCCACTAGGAGGAACTTATGAGTATCAAACTGATCGCCATCGATATCGATGGCACCCTGCTGAACAACGACCGCAAGATCACTCCAGCAGTTTACAAAGCATTAAAAGACGCAGAAGCACAAGGCGTGCGCATCGTTTTGTGTACGGGACGCCCCTTAACTGGTGTCCAAGATTTATTGAAGAAACTAGACTTATTTACGGACAATGATTTCGTGATTACCTACAATGGCTCTTTGGTTCAAAAAACCAAAAATCAAGAGATCATCTCTGAATTCGGCTTGTCCCAAGATGACTATCTCTTTGTTGAGATGACTGCGAGAAAATTAGGGGTTCACCTTCATGTAGAAACTGAGGATACCATGTATACCGCTAACCGCGATATCAGTCCTTACACGATTTATGAAGCCTTCTTAGTCAACATGCCATTGAAATATCGGACACCAGAAGAAATGACTGCTGACTTGAATATCATCAAAATGATGATGATCGATGATCCCGCAATACTGGATCAGATCATCCCACAATTGCCGAGCAGTTTGACCGACAACTACAATGTGGTTAAAAGTGCTCCATACTTCTTGGAAGTCCTAAATAAACAAGCCCATAAAGGAGCTGCTGTCAAAAAATTGGCGGAGCACTTAGGCATCAAACAAGAAGAAGTCATGGCGATCGGCGATAATGAAAATGATTTAACCATGGTGGAATATGCTGGTATCGGTGTGGCGATGGCCAATGCTACTGAAAACGTGAAAAATGCCGCAGATGTCCTAACCGCTTCAAATGAAGAAGACGGTGTAGCAGAAGTGATCAACAAGTATGTTTTAACAAATAACTAAGTGCAAAAAAAGTCAGGTTTCCTTTTTATCGGAAACCTGACTTTTTTATTTTGCCAACCACTGTTCAACTGCCCATTTATGGCTGCCGCGTTTCAATCGTTGGATCGCTTCTTCTGGCGTGTGCCAAGACAATTGATTGGTTTCTTCTGTCGGTTCGCAAACTTTTTTCCACTGTGTCATTAAATAGAAATAGCCCGGGTGATGGTAAAATGTATCGCGATGGCGCGAATAGAAGTATTCAACTGCCTCCCCTAGATACTCAGCAATCTCCCCTTCAAATCCAAGTTCTTCAATCAATTCTCGTTGGATCGCTTCTTCTTTGCTCTCATTTGGCTCAATTTCACCACCAGGCAAAAAGTATGCGCCGTTGGGTGCTTGCACCAAGATCACTTCATTTTTTTCGTTTGGAAGAACGACATACGCCCCATATCTTGATTTGTATGGTTTCCCCGCTTCTTTTTCCCCGAACACAATTTCCTTTTCTGGCATGATTCCCTCCACCAACACTTTCTTTCCATTTTACCCTATGCCAATAGTCTGGACAAGCTGGAAATAACGCTCGGTTGTCTTTTATTCGTTACAAAAAGAGAAAATATGTTATCATACAACTATCAAGATCGAAAGGATGATTTACCCATGAAAATGGCTCACACATGTGTCCGCGTCAAAGACTTAACGGCTTCTCTAGATTTTTATCAAACTGCCTTTGGTTTTGAAGAATCTCGCCGTCGTGATTTTCCTGAACATAAATTTACTTTGGTTTACTTAACTTTGCCTGGTGATGATTACGAGCTAGAGTTGACCTATAACTATGACCATCCTGGCTATGAGTTAGGCGACGGCTATGGCCATATCGCCATCAGTACCGATGATCTAGAAGCGCTTCATGAGAAGCACCAAGCGGCTGGATTTGATGTCACTGACCTGAAAGGACTCCCAGGAACTTCTCCTTCTTACTATTTTGTGAAAGATCCTGATGGCTACAAAATCGAAGTTATTCGCGAAAAATAAAGCGAAGGTGATCGAAAAAAGGACCTCGTGTCCTTTTTTCTTTTTCGATTCATTTACTAGTAGAAAGGTTTGATCAAATGAAACCCATTATCGGCATCGCTGCTAATGAACGACCAATGATTGAAGAAGCAGAACATTGGTTGTCCTATACACCCAAAAATTTTGTGACCCATATCCAACAAGCCCAAGGCATTCCCCTATTATTACCAATGGGTGTCGTGGAAGATGCTGCGACTTACATCAGCAAAATCGATAAACTCTTGTTAGCCGGTGGTCACGATGTCTCCCCTGTTCACTATGGCGAAGATCCTCATCCATTGATTCAAGGCATTCATCCTGATCGTGATGTCTTTGAATTGGCATTGATCAAAGAAGCAGTGGCTCAAAACAAACCGATCTTTGGAATCTGCCGCGGCATGCAGTTACTCAATGTCGCATTTGGTGGGAGTTTGTACCAAGATCTCTCTTTGATCGATCACCCAACGATCAAACACGTGCAATTGCCGACGTTCTTTCAATTCCCTACACATCGGGTAAAAATCAAGGCAGACAGTCGTTTGGCTGCTCTTTTAGGCACAACCTATCACGTCAATTCTTTTCATCACCAAGCGGTCAAAACCGTTGCGGATGATTTCAACGTGATTGCCACCGCTCCTGATGGTGTCGTTGAAGCCATTGAATCCACTGCCTATGGCGCACCGATCTTAGGCATTCAGTGGCATCCTGAGCTAGCCGCTCACAAGCTGCCTTCTGAGCAATCGATCTTCAACTTTTTTGTGCAGGAATTCTAAAGGCTTGCATCTTGTTTCTAGATTTTAGCGAATAAAAAACGCCCGATCACGAAAAGGATCGGGCGTTTTGCTTATTTTTCGTTTTTCATTAACACTAATGATTGTTTCAACGTTGCCAAGATACCATTGTCGTTATAGATCAAGACATTTGATTTGTACATTTTTGCAGAAACCAGCATCAGGACGATCGTGGTAACAGCAAGGATTCCTACTGAAATCAATGCACCGCCGATACCCACTGTATCATTAGCAAGCCGTACTGGCATAATGAAGGAAGATAAAAATGGTACATAGGAAGTTACTCGTAAGACCACGTTATGAGGATCCATACCGCCTAGCACGATTCCAAGCATATACCCGCCCAATGAAAGATACGTCACTGGAATGATGGCTTTCGCCGTATCTTCTGCTTTGTTCACTAACGACCCGCAAAGGGCTGACAAGACCGAGTAGATCAAAATTCCTAAGAAGACGAAAACGATCGCAAACACCAGGAAGGGACCAAAAATGCCATCTGTCGAAAAGTTTGCCAACAAGTCTTTTACCATTGGGTTATCCTTGATCCAGAAATAGCTCCCACCAAAAATCGCAACATAAGCAACTAGCTGGGTCGCTGCAACCATGATTACACCCGTCAATTTGGCATAGTAATGGATTTGCGCCCGTGTACTAGACAAAATGACTTCCATGATGCGTGTGCCTTTTTCAGAGGCGATCTCTTGTGCAATGATCTGTGCGTAAGTAATGATAAAGAAAAAGAGGATGATTGTTGCGATCATACTTACTAGTGATTGCATCGCGGTATTGTCTTCCCCATAAGTCATTTCGCCATCTTCACCGAAGGATACTTTTTGACGATCAAGCGGTGCGACTTCACTAAGGACTGCCACTTGCTCAGCAGTCAAGCCAAGCTCACTAGCTCTATAGGAAGACTGCAACCCCGTCAATAACTGTTGGATCGTCAGCTCTAAAGCTTGCCCCATCGAGGACTCGCTTAATAATTCCCCTTGCAGCGTATCCCCAGAAGCAGTAATAAGTAACAAAGCATCAGCATCTTTGTCTGCCATCTGTTGCTGCCCTTGTTCTTCGCTGTCAACAATTTCAAATTCAAAATCAGCGCCGCTTTGGTCCACAAAGGTCTGCGCAATGGCTGGTTCATTCGCATAAACGGCAATTTTGTCGACACTGTTCATACCATCAGCAAAATAACCAATGAGATAAAATGCCCCCGTTGCAATAAATGGCACGAGAATCATAATCAAAAACGAAATTGATTTGATATTTTTTTTATAAACATCTAATGCGATTACCCAAAACTTACTCATTTATTTTTCCCGCCTTCCGCTTAAAGATTTCTTCTAACGTTGGCGGTTGTTGATTGAACATAGGGATATAACCATCCGCCGTTGCTAAATCAAATAAGGTTTTTCCTACTGCAGGATCAGCGATCGTAATATCATAGCTGCCATCTTCTCTGGCAAGAACTTCCTCGACACCTGCCACTGCCAAGAGCTGTTCTTTCGTCAAGTTGGATTCTAAATAGACTTTCGTCCGCCCAAAGGATTCACGAATTTCATGAACTTTTCCGTTTAAGACGGTTTGACCATCCCGCAGCATAATCAAGTGATCGCAGATTTTTTTCCACATTATCCATATTATGACTGGAGAAGATGACACATGAGCCATTTTTTTTCAGTTCAATGATCCCATTTTTCAACAGTTCTGCATTGACGGGATCTAACCCACTAAATGGTTCATCTAAAATCACCAATTTTGGTTCATGGATCAACGTTGAAATCAGCTGAACTTTTTGCTGATTTCCTTTTGATAGCGATTTGACTTTATCGGTTTTCTTGCCTTTTACTTTAAATTTGTCCATCCAATAGTCGATTTTTGGTACGATGTCTTCTTTCTTCTTACCTCGTAACCGCGCGAAATAGATCAATTGATCTTCAATCGTTACTTTTGGAAACAAGCCGCGTTCTTCTGGCAGATAGCCGATAATATTGTATTCTTTTTCACTAATTTTATGGCCATCCCACAATACTTCCCCTTGATCGGCTTTCAAGAAATCCAAGATCAATCGGAATGTCGTCGTTTTACCAGCACCATTTTGACCAATCAAGCCCATGATCTGTCCATCATTGATGGTAAAGGACAATTTATCGACTGCTGTATAATCGCCAAATGTTTTTACTAATTGTTTTGCTTCTAACACATACTCACCTTCCCTATCTAATAAAATATATCACTAAAGAAAAAGCCGATAACGGCGCCAATGATCGCTCCGACAAACATCAAGATGACGGTATCGCGGATCACTCGTTGACGCTTCGCCAGTTTCTCTGGTTCATTGTAATAACTTGCTCGATTTTTATATAAGAATTTCATCAGGATCGTGGTCAATCCTACCCCAATCGGGATAAACACCAGCCCCGTAATCAATCCTAGTCCAAAGGACCAAAATGGATTTGTGCGAATATTGAAATAACGGATCAGAAAATAAATTGCTGCTAATATCACTAAACTGATCACCGAAAGTAGAATCGATTTTTTCATTAAATACCGTGTTTCATTATCGATCCGTTCTTGATAGCTTTCTTGGTCACTGAAAATCGCTGGTGTGTCAGGAGACGCTTTAAAATAAAAATAGCGATCTTTATAATTGCTGATATAAGTCCAGCCTCCTGCTTGATACATCGCTAAGTAATCAACGATCTCAGAGGGCTCTCCTTCGAAAAAGTCTACTGCATATTTGGTCGTTTCTGGGTCTCCTTTGATAAACTTCAAAAACCCTAACCGATTCATCTTCACAAAGTGCCACCCTAACGACGCTTGTTTTTGCAGACGAACCATTTCCTTTTCTGGGTAATAGGCTACACCAAGTGAAAGAAGGTATTTCTTATTGATGCCCATCTTGCTCTCCCCCTAACGCTTCGAAAACCTGTTCTCCTATTTGATAAAATAATTTGCGCCGTTGAATATCTTTCTCCAGAACTTGTCTTCCTTCTGGTGTAATCTGATAGATTTTTTTTCGGTCAACGCTCTCCTCTAAATCGATCCACCCCTTTTTCGTCAGCTTCTTTAAAATCGTATACATCGTTGCGGGACCAATCTCAAACGTCCCTTGGCTTAGCTCATGGATCTGTTTCATGATGAGATACCCATGTTTCGGCTTTAAAAGCGCTAATAAAATCAAATAGGTTGAATCTGTCAATGCCTCATCCATTTGATTCCTCCGTCCCACTAGCTATATCACTTAATGATATATTATCGAATGATATAACCAGCGTCAATCTTTTTTTTCTGATCTGCTAACATTGCTGTAGAATGACTGTTTTCTTAATGTTCATTCTCACTTTTCTCGTTAGCAATTGAGTGAACCCCAACAGCAGTGCATGGAACAAAGAGTAGAAGTTAGAAACGTCAAAGGCATTCTTCAAAGACTTTGTCCCCAAAATAAAAAAAGCAATAGCCACTTTCGGCTATTGCTTCAAAAACGTTTCTTCTATTACATATGTTCCGCAACTAAAGCTTTCAATTGATCTTTTGTATGCACCCCAATTGCTTTATCAACGACTTGGCCGTCTTTTTTCAACAACAAAGTTGGAATAGACATGATCCCGAATGAAGCTGGTGTTTCAGGATTTTCATCCACATCCATTTTCACGATCTTCAATTCGTCTTCCTCATATTCATTCGCTAATTGTTCCAAGATCGGTGCTTGCATACGACAAGGGCCACACCAAGTTGCCCAAAAATCAATAAGGACTAAGCCTTTATCGGTTTCTTCTGAAAAAGTTTTATCGGTTATTTCTTTTGCCATCGTACTTCCCCTCCATTTTTAAAACTAAAAAAAGTATACCACGTATCGTAAGTTTTTTAAAATCGTCTGCTTACAAAAGGTAAGGGTTCTTAACGTTTAGTTAAACTTCACAATGGTCGCTCCATTGCCCCCTTGGTTTGCTGGCGCAAATTCAAAACTTTTCACCGAGCGATGATTTTTTAGGTAGTCAGTGATCCCTTGACGCAATGCGCCGGTTCCTTTTCCGTGGACGATCGTCACTTGCGGATAGCCTGCCAAAATCGCTGCATCTAAATACTGATCCACTTCATTGAGGGCTTCTTCGTACCGCTTACCGCGTAAATCCAACTGATTGACCACTGGACTGCTGTCAGCAGAACGAATCGTATTGACGATACGCTGTGTAGGCTCCTTCACTGGCGCTGCTGGTTGGAGATCTGTTTCTGGCAAATTCATTTTCAAAATACCGATTTGGACTTGCCATTGATTTTTGCCTGCTTTTTTCAATAAGACCCCGCGCTGCCCATAAGATGTTACAAGCACTTCGTCTCCTTCTTTCAGCGTCTTGGCTGCTTTGGCTTTTTGCAGAACCTTGTTTTTTTGCAGATGTTCTTCTTGTTGCAGTCCTGATAACTTGGTGCGCGCGTCGATCAGCTCGTGTTCTTTGACCTTCGTTTGACCGCCGGCTAACTGCATTTTACGAATATCGGCAATGATTTTTTCAGATTCTTCTTTGGCTTCTTCAACGATCTGATTGGCTTTTTGCCGAGCTTTCGCCAATTCTTTTTCACGTTCTTCAAAGAAATAACTATAGGCTGCTTCTAGCTCTTGGTGCAAGCGGGCCGCTTCTTTTACATGATGACGGACTTCAAGATACTCGGTTTCCGTCATTTTTCTTCGATTTTCTAAATCAGCGATCATTTCATTCAGGTCTTGGCTTTCTCCATCCATGATCTCTTTGGCTTGATCAATGATCGTATCTGGCAAGCCAAGTCTTTTCGAAATCTCAAACGCATTGCTTCGTCCTGGAACCCCGATCAACAAGCGATAGGTCGGACTTAAGGTATCAACATCAAATTCCATAGAGGCATTGATCGTATTGGATCGGTTATAGCCATAAACCTTCAATTCAGGATAATGGGTCGTCGCCATGACATAAGCCGACTTAGCCCCAAGTTCGTCCAAAATCGCAATCGCTAGTGCCGCCCCTTCTTGAGGATCGGTTCCTGCGCCTAATTCATCAAAGAGAACTAAGCTTGTCTCGTCGACTTTTTTCAACACTTCAACGATCGTTGTCATATGAGAAGAAAAGGTCGATAGACTTTGCTCAATGGATTGTTCATCCCCAATGTCCGCAAAAATCTCATTGAAGACACCCATTTGGCTTTCTTCTTCTGCCAGAATTGGTAAACCAGCTTGGCCCATGATCTGCAATAGCCCTAATGTTTTTAAGGTGATGGTTTTCCCACCGGTATTCGGCCCAGTAATGACAACGGCTTGATAGTCTTTTCCAATCGTAATATCGTTAGGAACGACTTTTTCTTGATCGATCAATGGATGACGTGCTTGCTTAAAAAAGACATGGTTGTCTTGATTGATCGCTGGTACGATTGCCTTCATCTCTTTTCCAAAACGAGCCTTGGCATTCATGAAATCCATGATCCCGATCACATACGCATTATGGAGAATCTCTCTTTGATATGGGGCTAACTCTGCTGACAATTCTGCTAGGATACGTGTAATTTCATCCCGTTCCGCAATTTGATGCTGGCGCAAACGGTTATTTTGTTCCACTACTTGTTTCGGTTCGATAAACAAGGTTTGACCAGAGGAACTTTGGTCGTGGACTACCCCGCCGAAAACACCTCGGTACTCTTGTTTGACTGGAATCACATAACGCTCATTTCGCATGGTTACGATCGTATCACTTAGATACTTTGCATTGCCACCTCGGACGATGCCATCCAATGTCTCGCGAATCGTCCGTTCTGCTCGTCGGATCGATTGGCGAATTCCACGTAGTGCTGGAGAGGCATCATCTGTGACTCGGCCATCCTCATCGATAGCTTCTTTCAAGCGTCGATTCAAGGTTGGCAAAGACACCAACTGTTCTTCCCAGTGATACAAGCGGGAAAATTCAATCTCGCTTTCAGACAAATCAGCAAAAAAGCGTTTCAATTCCTGCGTAGTTGATAAGACACGGGCAACTTGTGCCAACTCAATGCCGTTTAAATCGGCGCCAATTTCGATCCGTTTCATTTGGGGACGAATATTCTCAATCTTTGGTACAGGGATTCCGCCTCTTAAACGTTGGATCTTGATCGCGTCTTCTGTTTCTGCCAGCCAAGAGGAAATGACTTGCGCATCACTTGATGGCACAAGCTTTGCTAAAGCTTCTTTCCCTTGGGCTGTTACAATATACTGACCGATTTGACTCTTTACTTGTTCAAATCCTAAAACATCAAGGATCTTAGTATTCATTCTTTTCTCACCTGCTTTGTTTTAACTTTTTGTTCCTAAGAAAAAGGCAGAATGGCTCTGCAACCATCTGCCTGCTTTTTACCCAATCACATCTGTGATCCACAATCGATAGAAGTAATCTGAGAGAATCGGCGACCGATCAACGATGAAATTCGCAGTTCCGCTCGTTTCAAACAGATTTTGAATCGTGGCAAACGGGATCATTGAGAGAATCATGAAAAACATGTACAAATTGATATACATCAAGATAACATTCAAAACACCCGCAACTGCCCAGTCATAACCACCTAAAAAACGTAGGCGTTTGTAACGCAAACTGTCTGCAAAAATCACCACTAGTTTTGTGATCAGCCATCCAGCAAAGAGCACCATCACAAAAGCGATGGCTGCATAATAGGCTTTGTCTAAATCTAAAGCCAGTTCCATATCGTAGTATTTTAACTTTGAGTCCGCCGTTACTGACATATAAGGAACATAGAGCTCAATTTTCTTCGCAATTTCTTGGTAATTTGCAACTGCAAAGAAAAAAGAGATCAAATAGCCCAAAACTGAGACCAATTGTAAACTGGTTCCGCGCCGTGCGCCGCCGTAAAAGGCTGCCAACAACAAAACCAAGACAAATAATCCAATCATTTAGGTATCCTTTCTACGCCGCACTACCCATGGGCTGTCTTTTCTTGAATTTTTCGTTTCCTTTGTTCATTTAAGATCTGTTGTGCTTCCACATGATTATGGATCTCCACATCACTGCGACCTGTCTCATCGAGAACTTTCCGTGCTTCGGATTCAATCGCTTCGATCCGCTTAATGCGATTCTCAAGCTCCGTTGCTTTAATGGCTTGTCCTCGCAGCTCGTCCACCTTTTTTTGTAGGACCAAAAGCTGTTCTTGTTTTTTCAGCTGGTCGGAAACAGCGTTGATCGCTAATAAGATCGACGCTTGTTCTTGATCGGTTTGTGGCGATAATTGCATGATCTCAAGCAGTTGGTCATTGACCAATCTTGTCACCATATCCATGTGTTCTTTGCTTTCGCGTCCAATAATCGTGTAACTTTGATTCGCGATAACTGCTTTATAACGTTTCTTTTGCTCCGTCATAGGAATATTTCCTCCCATTGCTTACATTCTGCTCTATTCTATCACTTATTGAACATGTGTCGCAAACTCTTAACTATTATACGTGATTTTCTTATGAATTTCCATGCCAATCGTTTGTTTGCTGATCGTCTTAGTAAAAAAGAATAAGAAGTATGGTAAAATCTTAAAGTATCCTTTTGTCTACCTAAAAAAAGACAAAAAATCAGGAGGAATCAAATGAGTACGATCGTTATCAAAGTACCAACTTCAACTATCCAAAAGATGCAGCAATTTTACCAACGAGATTTGCTAGCTAAGAAAGTTCCTTATACAGTGTTTGTCGCCAAAAAAGGGCCAACGACGATCACTGCTTATACGTCAGGAAAAGTCATGTTCCAAGGAGCGACTGCTGAAAAAGAAGCTTCCTTATGGGGCGATACGGCAAGTGCTGTACCAGATAAGAAAAAAGCGACTGTTTCATCCACTGCGTTGCCAGCAGGATTTAGCGAAAAAAGCGTCGTCGGCAGTGACGAGGTCGGTAATGGCAGTTATTTCGGTCCTTTGGTGGTCTGTGCCGTCTATGCAAAAAAAGAGCAATTACCACAGCTGAAAGCTTTAGGAGTCAAGGACTCAAAAATGCTGACAGATCAAGAGATCCGTAAGATGGCGCCGAAAATCAAAGAATTGGTTCCTTACCAATTGCTCACCGTCACGCCCAGCAAATACAACGAGATCCAACCAAAATACAACACAGTCCGAATGAAAGTTGCTTTGCATAATCAAGCCATTCGTTTGCTTTTGCAAAAGATTGCTCCTGAGACACCAGATGCCATTTTGATCGATCAGTTCACGAGCGAAAAAAATTATCGCACCTATTTAAAGTCGGAACAAGTAGCGGTCACAGAAAAGCTCTATTTTGCGACGAAAGGTGAACAATATCATTTAGCAGTAGCGGCAGCCTCTATTTTATGTCGTACAGTCTTTTTGGATGAATTAGATGTAGCCTCTAAAGAAGTCGGTTTGCGCTTGCCTTCTGGCGCCCACGCAGCTGCTGACCAAGTTGCAGCAAAATTACTGCAGCAAGGTGGCATAGCACTATTAGGCCAATATGCCAAACTGCATTTTGCGAATACCGAAAAAGCACAGAAACTCGCCAAGCTGTGAGTTCTCGTATTTTCAAAAAAACTGCCGCTACTTCTGAATAAAGGAAGCAGCGGCAGTTTTTGTCCTCAGTACCAGTTGAATGCTGGGAATCAAAGCCCTAAGCCAGCTGCTTCGATTCCCATCGTGATCAACCCAGCCAAATAATTTTCTGAAAACCGATCGGAAAAGTGTAATTTTGGCAAGACGCCATATTGAAACACTGCTGCCAGCTGCTTTTCCAAAAAGGAGCGCGACACGAGCGCCTGCCATTCAGAGGGCAAAAACAAAATGACTTGATGCGGGTCCGTCACTGCCACGATCGCTTGAAGAGTGGCAGTCACTTGTTCTGGGATCGCCTCTGTTGCCAAAGGGTAAGAAGCCGTGTAGAGATGCGGCAAATGCTTGATTTCGCCACTTAAATGGTTGGCTCCTTTAAAGAGCTGTTGGTCGATGACCAGTCCCGCACCTGGCGGATAATTTTTCGGAAAATAAATGCCAGCCACGATTTTTTTCTCTTCTTTGAAATGAAATACCGCAGCATTCACGTCATTCTCAATAAGCGTTTTTACAGCGATCTCCTTTTCAATCAATTCCCCTAGCGCCATGTCCTTAAATGCTGGAGCATCCATGATCTTCAGTCTTCCAGCAATTTCCACACCAGGAATTCCCACGACTACCAAGCTGATTTTCGGGTATTCCTGTTTTATCTGACGAATCACTTGCAAGAACTGCGGCAATCGGCCCTCTGCTGACTGCTCATGATGCAAAATGTTCCCGACGAGATCGACGACTGAAAAACGAATCACGATCTGCTGGTCTTCTTCGATAAACTGAATGATCAACAACAGTGTCCGTTGCGCATTGTACTGGTAAGCCGCAGCTTGACGTCCTCCCGTTCGTTGCGGTTGATCCGTCGTCAAAAGCAACTGCTTTTCAATCAATTCAGGAAGCAGCTTGTTGATCGTTACCACGCTTAATTGAGAGGCATCTGCCAGTTGGCGCTTGGTCATAGGCGCTTGCTGCTGTTTTAGCAAATCCAGCAATACTGCCTGATTATGTAATTTAATGGTCGTTGGCTGATAAGCTTTCATTTTTCTCCCCCTCAACGCTCCTATTTTAACAGATAAAAAGCTGGGAATATACCTTTATTAATTTTGTTAACAAAGGTATAATAGAAGCAACTTATTAAACAAAGTTTACTAAGTTCAAAAAAAAACGATCTATGTTGCTTATTAAAGGAGTTGTCGATAATGAAAATTGAACACATCGCACTATATGTCAATGATTTGGAAAAAATGAGGACATTTTATGAAACCTACTTTCAGGCGGTCAGCAACACAAAATACCATAATCCGAAAACAGGCTTTCAGTCCTATTTTTTGACCTTTGATTCTGGAAGTCGGTTAGAATTAACGACCAAGAAATTTTTAAGCCCTCGTATCAGCGAAAGCTTAGGCTACACTCACCTTGCGATTGCAGTTGGTGATCAAGCTGACGTCGATCGATACGCTCAACGGTTTGTTGAAGATGGCTACCCTCTTTTAAATGGTCCTCGTACAACAGGCGATGGCTATTATGAAGCAGTTGTCCAAGACCCCGAAGGCAATTTGATTGAATTAACCACCGACGATTTACCGTCTTAGAAAGGATTTTGCAATGAAAGAAGACTTTGATTATCAAGCGATGTTGGCTGGTCAATTGTATCAAGCTGCTGGCATTCTCCCTGAGAATGGTTCAGCGGAGGGAAAAAAACGTGCCCAGGAAATCAACCACTTACCAGTCGATGACCGAGAACGAATCATCGCCAAAGAAAAAGCACTCTTTGGCAAATTTGGGCAGCATTGCTTTGTCCAACCACCCCTTTATGTTGATTATGGTCGCCATGTTGAGATTGGTGATCACTTTTATGCCAATATGGATTGCATTTTTTTAGATGTCAATAAGATTCTGATTGGTGATCATGTGATGGTGGGACCACGGGTCAGCTTCTATACCGCCGGTCATCCAATCGATTCTGTGGTCCGCAGTCAAGATTTGGAATTTGGCCTACCGATCACCGTCGAAGATTACGTTTGGATCGGGGGCAATAGTACGATTTTACCAGGTGTCACGATCGGCAAACATGCCATCGTCGCTGCTGGTTCCGTCGTCACAAAAGATGTGCCGCCGAATACGATCGTCGGCGGCAATCCAGCCCGTGTGATCCGTGAGATTCAGCCGGCTGACAAAGAACATTGGGAAACTGCCGCCCAGCTCTATCATCAAAAACGAGCAGACTGGCAGAAGCAGCAAAAATAACGAAACAAAAGGAGACGCCATGATTTTTACAGACTATCACGTCCATAGTGATTACAGCGATGATTCTTGGTATTTGATGGAAGATGTAGTCAAAGACGCCATTAAACTAGGCTTAGCAGAAATCTGCTTTACCGATCATGTGGATTATGGAGTCAAAGAAGACTGGCAAGCGACGGATACGTACCTCGTCGGGGCCAATAAAGTTGTAAAAAATGTCTACTACGACTTGTATTTTAACGAACTGGCACGCTTAAAGGAAACATACAGTGACCAAATCAAGCTAAAAACTGGGCTGGAATTTGGGATACAAATGCACACGATCCCACAATTTACCCGTCTTTATCATTCGCATCCCTTTGACTTCATTTTACTTTCCGTTCATCAGGTAGACGATCAAGAATTTTGGACTGGAGAATTTCAAAAAGGACGCAGCCAACAGGAATGCTACGAGCGCTATTATGATGAAATGTATCAGCTAGTCACGACATATAAAGAGTATTCCGTCTTAGCCCATATGGATTTGATTCGTCGTTATTTAGATAAAGAGAAGGACGCTTTTGAACAAACGAAAGAACAAATAGCAGAGATCTTGAAAGTCGTAATCAAAAATGGCAAAGGCATTGAACTGAATACCTCTTCCCACCGTTACGGAATCAACGGGTATACGCCATCGATCGAGATCCTCAAGCTTTATCGTGACTTTGGGGGAAGCGTGATAACCATCGGCAGCGACAGTCATAAACCAGAGCACCTCGGGTTTCAAATCAAAGAGGGACAAGATCTTTTACGGTCATTAGGATTTACTAAGCTCTGTACGTTTGAACAGATGCAGCCGATTTTTCATCGTTTTGCTTAACCTGCACAAAAGCTCGATCTTTTGCAAAAATCATCCCCTCGTCTTTCGTTATGAACCTAAGTATTTTAAATAACAAAAAGAACGACCGCTTCAATCTGCGGTCGTTCTTTTTTTAGACATTAGTTCGTCCAAGCAGCAACTTCTTCTGGGTGATTGGCTACCCAATCTTTGGCTGCATCTTCGGCTGACATTCCGTCATTGATTGCTAACATGACTTCTTCCATGTCTTCTTGTGTCCAGTTGAAACGATCAAGTACTTCGTAGACTTCTGGCATGTCATCTGCTAATCCTTGGCGTACAACAGTGTTGATGCTTTCTGCTTCACCCATTGTTCCTTCTGGATCATCCAGATATTTCAGATCATATTTCGCAAACATCCAATGTGGAGACCAGCCAGTAATAACGATCTCATCTTGGTTCTTGATGGCTTGGCCTAATGCCACTGTCATCGCTCCTGAAGAAGAGGTAGCGACATTCCAATCGGAAAGGTTGTCATACGTTGCAACCGTATTTTCCGCTGCATTTACGACACCAGCGCCTGGTTCGATACCAGTGATGGTTTTTCCAGCTTCGTCAGAAAGGTCTGCGATGGAATCTACATCCATATAACTTGGTACAACGATCCCCAGTTTTGCCCCCTCTAAGTTAGGACCTAAGTTTTCAACTTGGTCTTGGTACTGTTCATACTGGGATTGATGCGTAGATGGCAGCCAAGCAGCAACCATCCCGTCAACTTCCCCTTTTGCCACCGATTCCCACATGATGGCATTATCCAAAGGCGTCGTGTTGACTTCGTAGCCCATTTGCGACAAGACTTCTGCCACCACATGGGTAGATGCGACTTCCGTATCCCATTCGACATACGCCAAGTTCACCGTGCCTTTGCTGTCAGAAACATTTCCAAAGGCAAACGATGCTCCAATCAAAGCAACGACTGCCGCTGCAGCAATCCCGCCAAAAAGACGTTTTTGTTTGCGACTTGTCTTGCTGGCTGCTTTTTGATGTGCCGAACGATTCAAATTCTGGGTAAAGCGATCCATGATGATCGCCAAAATAACTAAGGATACCCCACTGACAAATCCGTTACCGACTTGTGCTCGTTGTAAGGCGGACAAGACGCCGCGCCCTAACCCAGGAGCACCGATCATTGACGCGATCACGACCATTGATAATGCCAGCATCGTGGTTTGGTTGACCCCAGCCAAAATAGTGCTTTTGGCTAGTGGCAATTCTAATTTGATCAGTTTTTGCCAGCCAGTCCCACCGAAGGAATCAGAGGCTTCCACCAATTCACGAGAAATTTGGCGAATCCCTAAGTTCGTCATCCGAACGGTTGGTGGTAGGGCAAAGATCACTGAGGCGAAGACCCCTGGAACCATCCCGATCCCAAAGAAAGCAACCGCAGGAATCAAATAAACGAAACCAGGCATCGTTTGCATAAAGTCTAAGATCGGCGTCACGATACTTTGCGCTTTTTCGCTTTTCGCCATTAAGATCCCTAGTGGAATCCCAATGATGATCGAAACCAAACTCGACAATAAGACCAACGTGACGGTGTTCATCAAGTCTGTCCATAACCCTTGGTTATAGATGAACAGCAACCCGACAAAAGTAAAAGCTGGCAAGCCGAATTTTTTGCGTGAAACGAAAAAGGCAGCAGCCGTCAATAAGACGATCATTAATAACGGTGGTACAAACAGTAATACATTTGTAATAGCGTCCATGATAAATTGTCCGAAAGACTGTAAGGCTGAAAACAATCCACTGAAAGTTCCTGTTAGCCAATCAGTAAAGTTTTCGACCCAATCAGCCACCGGAATCGTATGTTGTAAGAAATTATCCATTTGTCACTACCCCTTCCTCTGCTTGAGCGGCTGAATCAGTCTCAGCCAATGCTTCAATCACACTTCCGCGGATCACGACTCCGATCAAACGATCGTTTTCTACCACGGCTAAAGGTGTAGGCGAATCATAGATCAAATTGAAGATATCCGTTACCAGCATATCTTTATCGATCTTTTTAACATTTTTATCAATAACTTCCTTCAAGGTCAGATTGTTTTTCCGTGCCTCACGAGCAGACTCGGCTGTCAGGCTTCCTTTTAGGTGACGACGTTTGTCGACGGCTAACAGCATGCTGACTTCTTCTTTCCGCATCCGGTTCAATGCTACGCTTGGTCCATCGATCTCGATGTTCGTCGTCAATGCTGGGACCATGATGTTTTGCGCAGTCAAGACTTTGGAACGATCGACATCTTCCACGAAATCACGCACGTATTGGTTGGCAGGATTCGTCAAAATATCTTCTCCTGTACCGATCTGCATGATCTGACCATCTTTCATTAAAGCGATCCGGTCACCGATCCGCAAGGCCTCGTTCAAATCATGGGTGATAAAGATAATCGTTTTTTGAACATTGGCTTGCAATTCTAAAAGTTCATCTTGCATTTCACGGCGAATCAGCGGATCTAATGCTGAAAAGGCCTCATCCATCAAGAGGATCTCTGGATCATTGGCTAACACACGGGCAAGTCCCACACGCTGTTGCATCCCTCCAGACAGCTGGTCAGGGTATTGGTCTTTAAAAGAAAGCAATCCTGAGTTTTCTAACGCTTTTTCCGCTTTCGCTGTTCGTTCTTCTTTCGAGACCCCACGGACTTCTAGTCCGTATTCTGTGTTCTCTAAAATTGTCCGATGAGGGAAAAGGCCAAAGCTTTGGAAAACCATGTTGATTTTGTGACGGCGAACTTCTCGTAGTTCCTCTTTACTCATTTTGGCAACATCCACGCCATCTATGTAAATATCTCCGCCAGACGGCTCGATCAATCGATTCAATAGTCGAATCAATGTTGACTTCCCGCTTCCAGAAAGGCCCATGATGACGAAAATCTCGCCTTCGTTGACTTCAAAGTTCACATCATAGACCCCAACGGTGGCACCCGTTTTTTCTAAAATCTCGTTTTTGCTGCGTTGTTCTTTGACCATGGCAAGAGCTTGCTGCTTTTTCTTACCGAAGATTTTGGTTAAGTGTTCCACTTTAACTTTACTCAAATGATTAATACTCCTTTTTCTGAAAAATTTCACGAAAGTGACCATACTATCTTAACAAGATGTGGTCACTTTGTCAAAAAAAATTTCCCAATGCTTTTTCTTTTGCAAAAAAAGCATGGGAATCAGGAAAAAGAATTACGCTGAATGGTCCGTTGGATAGAAGAAATTGGTCATGCGCTGCAACGCCAATTCATTCCCGACAAAATAAATCGTATTGCCTGCACTGAATTTCGCATAAGGTCCCGGTGACAACAACAATTCTTCGGTTGTTTGGATCGCGATGATCGTCGCCCCTGTTGCCTGCCAAACATTCAATTCGTTGATACTTTTTTCCAAATGCTGCGCCTGTTCCGTCAGCTGAAGCTCAAAGGGCACAAATGGACTCATGTGGTGTACCTTTTTGGTTTGCTGCACTAGCGTGTTCAACAAGTCAGAAAAATTATCCAGCTCTTGCTGCTGCCGCTCCACACTGTCTAAAATATCTTGTCTAATTTCTTGGATCGACTGCACATCTTGGTATTGTTCCACAAAGGCCTGTGCTTTTTCCTTTGAAGCAATATAGGCGCCGCTGCCATGACGGACGTCCATGATTTCTAAATCAACTAATACATTGATCGCTTTGCGGGCTGTTTCAGGAGAGACATTGAAATTGCTGGCTAACGTTGAGCGTGCATGGATCTTTTGCCCAACTTGGTAGCGATTTTCAACGATTCGTTCCGCGATCGCTACGGCAATCTGCTGATAACGAGGCAAAGCGACCTTCTTTTTATCTTGAAACTTATTCGTCATGATGAACTTCCTTTACTTTTTTTTCATCATAACAAGAAACATTGTTGGTGGCAACTATTCACTGGTTCGCGAATTTTTGATCAAGCGGGCACGAATGATCGCTGTTTCTTGCTGTAGCTGCTGCTGTAGATCTTGCAGCAGTGTTTCATTTGTCTCATCAAGATCAATCAAAGTATAGGCAACTCCGGCTTTTCTCTCACTCGCCAAATTATCGATATCCACGCCTGCTTCAGAAATGATCCGCAATAATGGGGCAAAAGCACCAGGCTTGTCGTGATAAAACAGCGCTAAGCGATACGGTGCCAAAAAAGGCAACTCTGCATGGGGGAAATTGACCGATTCTTGAATCGTCCCAGCGCGTAAATAGGCATGCATGCGATCAAAAACTACGTGATCCCCCTTTTCCAAGGCATTGGTAGTACTGCCGCCGATATGCGGATAACACAACACTTTCGGTTGTCCGATCAAGCCCGCACTAGGAAAATCAGTGATGTATTGTTTGAGCTGATTTTTGGCTAATGCTTCTAAGACGGCTGCTTCTTCCACGATTTCCCCGCGACCAAAATTCATCAACACTGCATTTTTTTTCATCTGTTGAATCGTTTGTCGATTCAGCATGCCTTTGGTCTCTTGACTTAAAGGGAGCAAGACCACTACAAAATCTGATTCGGTCAACAGCATTTGCAGGTCACTGACTTGCTCGTAATCGTGTGCTGCTTTCTTCGTTCGGGCATAGCCCAAAACCTCCATCCCTAGCTGATGACAGGCTTTTGCCACCCGTTCACCGATCTCTCCTAACCCTAAAATACCGATGGTTTTTCCAGCTAATTCTTCGCCAATCACTTCTTTTCGCCGTTCTTCAGCTACCTTCAACACCTCTTCTGCTTCAATTTGACCGGACGTTAGTTCTTCTTGCAAATCGGCTACCGTCTGGATCGCTTTGAATAAGGGGCGGACGCTGAGAAATAAATTGGATAGCACCAACTCTTTGACTGCATTGGCATTGACACCAGGACTATTGAAAACTACTGTGCCATTTTGAGTACACCGTGCCAAATCGATCGTATTGGTGCCTGTTCCTGAGCGAGCGATCACAGCTAATTCTGGTGTGATCAATTCGTTAGGAACCGTTGAACTGCGCACAAACAGCGCCTCTGGGGCCGCTTGATTTTTTAACGAGTATCCTTTTTTGATTGCTCGCTTAGCTATCGTTTCGGTCATCTTATCTAACTGATAAATCGTCTCCATAAAGCAGACCTCCTTTTGTCTTTAGTGCGTATTAGTCAAATAGTACAAAAAAGTGCGGTAAAATGATAGCAATACGCAAGAGAGGATGATTTCTATGCACCTATCGATCACAAATTTTCCAGATGAACAGCCGATCGTTGGCAAAGACTCGCAGCTTCAAGACACAACTTTAGGAGACTATGTCGAAATTGGCGAAGCCAATCACATTGATCATTCTTCCATCGGCAATTATACCTATACGGGGCAATATTGCTTTATTCAGAACAGCCAATTAGGACGTTTTATCAGTATCGCAGCGATGGTCCGCATCGGCCCTACCAATCATCCCTATGAACGCCCTAGTCAGCATCTTTTTGCCTATAATGGCGAAGGCTATGGATTTGCGCCAAAGGACGAGTTCTTCTTAGAAAAACGCAAAGCAAAAACGACTGTCATTGGCAATGATGTCTGGATCGGCCACGGTGCCGTGATCCAATCTGGTTTGACCGTCGGTGATGGTGCCGTGATCGCCTCAAACGCAGTCGTAACCAAAGATGTGCCGCCTTATGCGATCGTCGGCGGGGTTCCAGCAAAAGTGATCAAATACCGCTTTGATCCAGAAACGATCACTGCTTTGCAAGAAATCGCTTGGTGGAATTGGAATCGTGCAGAATTAAAAGCACGCTATTTAGACTTTCGCCTCCCAATCGAAGATTTTGTAGCAAAATACACTCGTTGATTATGCACTTTTTCCGCTTAGTACGAGGAATGAATGATAACACATCACAGTCATTCATTCTTCGAAAGTCTTTGCCCGGATGATTTTTTAGAAATAAATAAAAAACACAAAATATCTATTGTATCGAGGAATTCCTGTGCTAAAATGGAGAAATCAAATGAAGTTTTTCACGAACTTTTAAAGGAGTGTTCTATTTGTCCATTTTAGACTATCGTCCATTGAATCTATACACCAATTATCGCGAAGCTGCTGAGACGTTTCCTGACACCCCCATCATCCATGATGAAGTGTTGCCAGCATTTCCTGAGCTTGGCTATCGTAGTACCTACCGTTCGAGCCATGAAATGATTTTAAAGCGTGCTTATCAACTTGCCTCACTTGGCGTGCAAGCAGGAGATAAAATCATTCTGTATAAATCTTCAAAATTCGATACGTATTTGTTAGCAACGGCTGCTTCTTACCTTGGTGCCGTTCCTGCTATGATCTCCTATCATTTTCCTGCTGAAACCATCGAAGTGTTTGTGGATCGCTTAGAAGATCCTTACATCTTATTTGATGAAGAAACCGAAGGCCGCGTCGCACAAGTGAAAAATAGCAGTACTGACAAACAGATCGCTGTTCGCCATTTGCTGCAGCAGCCAGCGGAACCAGTGGAACAAACTGAATTACCGGTGGATCAAATTTCCTATATGACCCATACTTCTGGAACGACGGGTATTCCAAAATTGATTTGTCATTCAGCAAACTCCATGGGCTGGCGGACAAAATGGCAAAAAACGATCTTCACCAAGATCGATCGCACCAAAGCTGACTCTGATTTAATTGCGTTCCATATTTCACCGGTGCACTCCCGCTTCAATATCGGTATCTCCTCCTTGATGGCGATGGGCTTTCCGATGATGCCATTAGCCAATGCCAACGGCGCTCATGTCGTAGGCATGTTAAAAGAATATCCACCGATTGCTTTGGAAACTCATCCAAACAATTTTGTCCAATGGAGCTTTGTGGCAAAAGAACAACCAGATGCTTTTGCCAATATTCGTTACTATCACTCAACCTTTGATGCCATCAACAATCAAACAATGGCGACTTTTTTAAATACTTCAGCAACAAAAGAAGCACTCTTTTTACAAGTCTATGGCCAAAGTGAATGCGGGCCAATGATCCTAAAAGCACATACCTTAGAAAGCATCGCTACCAACGATGCCCGTGATATGGGTGTCGGTCTGGAGGACTTAACGAGAGCACGGATCGCCGATGCCGAGGGAAACGAGCTGCCAGCCAATACCGATGGGCACATCCATTTCCTTTCAAAAGGACGCGCGTTGACCTATTATAAAGAAGATCAGCGTTTTGCTGACAATGTCTATGGCGCTTGGTGGGACAGTGGTGATTACGGCATGATGGATGATCAGGGACATCTTTACTTAAAAGACCGTCAAGTGGACTTGATCAAAAATATTGAAAGCAATCTTGCCTTGGAAGACCTTTTGCTGGATCATTTAGACTTCCTTGCCGAAGTCGTGATCGTTCGCGACAAAGAAAACTCACCGCAACCAATCATTGCTTTAGCACCAAATCGTCAAATGGATTGGGATGCTTGGTGGAAAATGGTGGAAGATCTCCCTCACCTCAATCAGCCAATTTTACGCGACTACGAAGATATCCCACGAACAGCAACCATGAAAGTCCAACGACTACAAATTGAAAAAGAATTCAAAAATGTAGAATAACGCAAAAGAAATGGCCAGCAGATTTCCCTGCTGGCCATTTCTTTTATTTTTACTGTTTTTTCTTTGCTGATGTTATTCTTTCGCTGATCGTTTTCTTGAGTAGATACATTCTTTAGGTTGCCCATACTGACTTAGCTTTGTTTCTGCTAGCGTGATGCCAAAGCCCTTTCCATCAGGTACCAGCAGCTTGCCTTCATGCAAAGTTGCAGGCTGTGTAATGACATCATCATAAAAGTAACGATCAGAAGCGGAAAGATCCCCAGGAAAATGGAAAATATCTTGACTCGCAAATTGCAAATTCATGGCTCGTCCCACACCAGACTCAAACATGCCGCCTAACCAAACGAGTAGTCCATGGGTTTGACATCGATCAAGGATTCGCAAGGCTTCGGTGATCCCACCGACACGGGGGATTTTCAGGTTGATCGCACGGCAGCTGTCCAGGGCTGCGACGGTATCGACGTCTTCTGCCGTTCGAATATCTTCATCCAAACATAGAGGCGTCTTCATCTGCCGCTGCAGCTGACTGTGCCCCACCAGATCTCGTACCTTAAGTGGTTGCTCGATCATCACCAAGCCTAAGTCATCAAGGGCCAAAATGCGTTCTGGCTCACTCTGATAGGCTCCGTTTGCATCTGCCATCAAAAGCAATTCTGGAAAGGCTTGTCGAATCGCTCGCAAGGGTACCAGATCTTGCCCAGGCTTGATTTTTAATTTGATTCGTTGATACCCTTGGGCGACATAATCGGCAACAAGAGCCACTAGTTTTTCGACAGAGTCTTGTATGCCAAGACTAACGCCAACAGCGACACTCGGTCGGGTTGCGGTATACAGCTCTTTCACACTTTGATGCGTTTGCTTGCCATATAGATCCCAAATCGCTGTTTCCAAAGCCGATTTTGCCATGTAGTTTCCTTGGACCGTTTGAAACAGTTGACAAACTTCTTGCGGATGCTCGATCTCTTGGTCAATCAATAATGGGATCAGTGCTGTTTCAATCACTTGTCGAGCAGAAAAGAGGGTTTCTTCAATGTAATCTGGCTGCTCAAAAGCGACCAATTCACCGATGCCCATCGTTTTATCCTCTGTCGTCACCAAATAAAGATCAAAAGCTTTTTCTGTTAATTGTCCATAACTTGTCACAAAGGGTTGTTTGAGGGGCAAGCGACAGGCGATGCGTTCAATTTTTTCAATCTTCATTGCGTTCTCTCCTTGTCAATCAGCTGACTGTGGCCCCGATCCTTTTACAAACCATTGATCGATTTCATGACGAACCTGTGTCGGCTGTTCTAAATGGATACAATGTCCAGCATTAGCAACGACTTTGATGGTCATCTCTGGTTGCAGCTGCTTCATTTGGTGGGCGATTTTACGAAACTTTACATCTTTTTCCCCCGCTAAATAAAGAATTTCACAAGCTAGCTGCGGAAGTGCCGACCAACAGCTTGGCTGTTTGCCGGTACCACCGTAAATCAAGCTTACTGCCAAGCCAAATTTGTTTTGCTGCAAGCGTCCTTGCCGTACAGCAGCCTGCTGCGCTAAAGGTAGCTCCTTTTGACTAGCAAACAACGGCAGTTCTTGCCAGTAATCGACAAAATCGACCAAAGGCTCCCTTAGTAAGCGCAACGCTAAGCGACGATCGTGCCGCTGACGAGCGAGTCGTTCCGCTGGATCAGCTAACCCAGGTGAACCACTCTCAAGCAAAAGATGGGTCACTGCCGTTGGTTCCATGACCGCCCAGACAAGTGCGATTCGCGCCCCCATCGAGTAGCCATACAGGCCATAACGTTCAATCCCTAACTTCGCTAAAAGGTGTGCGAGATCCTCCACCAGTAAAGGAAGTTCATAACGCATGGGATGGACATAAATCGATGAGCGTCCATGTCCAATCAAATCGATTGCCAATACATTGTAAGAACCTTCCTCTGCAAAAACCGGTCGAAAGCTTTCCGAAGAACCCGTGAAGCCATGCAATGCCACAAGGGTTGGTAAGGATGGTCGATACGGCTGCAGCCACTGATAAAAATAACTGACGCCATTTATCGTGTCCTTCATTGCTGCGCTCCTGCCTCGCTAAACTGCTGTTGGAGTGCTTGCCAAGTGTTGACCGGATCTTTTTGCTCACCCTTCACTTCGATTATTTGAAAGCGCGGCTGTTGACTTGTTTCCGTTAAAATCGTTTGAAACTCTAGCAAAGAGGTCGGTGTGTGCCAATCTGCCTCATATAAGGCCGCCACTTTTTGAAACTCAAGATCTAACGGAGTACCAAAGAGCGGGACAAAGTCGTTTGGTTCTAAGGTGTTTTGTGACAAAAAGGAAAAGATCCCACCACCATTATTATTCAGTAAAATGATCGTTACGGGCAATTGATACTGGCGCAGTAGTTGTAGGCCGTTCATATCGTGGTACAACGCTAAATCACCAATCAACAAGTAGGTAGGCTTTTGACTGGCGAAAGCAATCCCAGCCACGGTCGAGACAAGGCCGTCGATCCCATTGACGCCCCGGTTTCCATACACTCGATAAGTGGAGGAAGTTTTGCTGCCGTAGCGATCAAAGAAACGGATCGCATTGCTGTTTGCCAAAAGAATTTGCGCTTCTTCGGGCAAACATTGTTGAAGCAAGCGCACAGCGCTGCTCTCATCCCATTGTTGCAACTGGGGACTTGCAGCAATCACCTGATCTGCCCGCGCTTGAAGTGCTTGCCATTGTTGTTGCCACGCCGTATGTTTGACGATCGGCAACTGGGTGATGGCCGCCACGAAAGTGCTGATCGCTGCTTCGATCAAATAGTTTGCCCGATGCAGCTGATCTTGCCACTGCCCCGATGGATCAACAAAGAGCCACGTCGTCGTATCGGCTGCTTTGTTCAACCATAATAGGACATTTTTAGTGACTGGTAAGCGACCAAAACGCACGACCACTTCTGGTTGGAAGGCAGAAGTCAATTGTGGGAAAACAAGATCGGCTTGACTGATAAATGTTCCTACTTTGGTACCGGCTGTCGCCAGATTGGTCAATGGATCGCCGACGATCGGCCAGCCTAATTTCTCCGAAAAAGCCAGCAACTGCTGCGCTTCTTCGATCGTAAGGCTTTCTCCAGCAATCAGAATACCTTTTTTCTCAAAGTAAGGGGCTAGCTGGGTGATCATCTCTGCTGACAGCTCTTGTTGTGGTGCCAGATAGCTCACGTCTTGCTGCATACTGCATTGGCGACTAAAGTCAGGCAACAGCGGCTCCCGTAATGGAAAGTTGATTTGGACAGGGCCTTTCGGCTGTTTTTGCGCTTCGATCGTGCAAGTTGCAGCTTGCCAAAAACTATAACGCAACAAAGCAGGATCGTTTTCTGGCACCGTCATCTCTACCATCTTTTTGACATGAGAGGCATACAAATTCTGTTGATCCATTGCCTGTGGCGCCCCAACACCCCGCAGTTCTGGCGGGCGATCAGCCGTTAAGACGATCAGTGGCAAGTTGGTAGCTTCTGCTTCACAAACAGCTGGATAATAATTGGCTGCTGCAGTTCCAGAAGTACACAGTAAGATCGTCGGCTGGAGATCAACTTTGGACATCCCTAAAGCAAAAAAAGCAGCCGAACGTTCATCGACAGCCACCGTACAGGTGATCTCAGGATCACGATGCAATAGTAGCGCCAATGGCGTGGAGCGTGAACCGGGACTAATGACTGCTCGCTTCGCACCCGCTGCTTTTAGTCCTTGGATCGCCGCTAGTAAATAGTCTGTCATGACTGTCTGGTTATTCATCTCCTAAGATCCCTCTCCTCATCGGTTGAAATTTTAACCGTGTTTCTTGACGTTCGGATTCCGCATCTGAATCGGCAACGATCCCACAGCCCGCATACAGCGTTGCTTGATTGCCGCTAAAGAATCCTGAGCGGATCGCCACAGCAAACTCGCCAATATCTTCTTGAATACCCAACCAACCGATCGGTCCACCGTACATCCCTCTGCTGGCTGGTTCATGGGTACGAATCCATGAGACGGCTGCTTCTTTCGGTTCTCCCCCCAATGCGGGGGTCGGGTGTAGTTTTTGCACGGCGGTCAGAAAGTTGACTCCTGCCTTTCTTTGCCCTGCTAAAGGAACAAACAAATGCTGAATGTCACGATTTTTGATCACGGAACGAGCTTCTGATTGAAAGCCGTCAGCTAACAAAGTGGCCAATGCCGTTTCTAAGCGATCGACAACTACTTGATGTTCATGGGTATTTTTTGCGTCCGCTAAAAGGGCTTGTGCCAGTGCCTCATCTTCTTCTTTGGTTTTGCCTCTTGGTGCGGAACCTGCGATACTCACCGTTTCAAACTGATCGACAGTCGCTTTTAGCAAGCGTTCTGGCGTCGCACCAGCAAAAACATGGCCCCCATGTTCGATGGCAAAAAGATAGGTATTCGGCTGCTGTTGCGCCAACCGTTGCAACACCGCAGCACTAATGATCGACTGCTTCGTTTCTACCTTCATTCGTCTTGCCAGAACCACTTTTTTCAACGGTGTTTCAGTTGAGCGAATGGCTGCCACTGTCTCTTCGACCGCTTGCAGCCATTGGGGCACATCTAGTTCCTCTTGTGCCTGAAAAGCAGGCGTTTCTGCTACAAGACTCTTGTCCGAATTGGCATGCAACCAGCTTGCGACTTTTTCCTGTAAGGCAGCGACTTTTTGTTGTCGTTGTTCCTCGGAAGAAGCGGCTACTGTATAAACGACGCCACACTGATCTCCAGTTTTGCTGACCAGTATTTCTGGCAACGCAAAGAGACCAGCACCTAGCTCAGCCCAATCCTGACTGACTTCTGCCTGTTCATCAAAAGCAAAGCCGCCAACTAACTGCGCCTGAAAAGGTGCCTCTGGTTGATAGTGGGCTTGCTTTAAGAGAGAGCGGACTTCTGAAAAGTCTGCAAGTTTGGGTTGCGAAAAAGTGGCTAACCAACCCAACCCTACTATACTGGTCGTTTCATCAGGGGTACGCCAGAAGTAGCGTTCCCCTCGATATTCTTGTGCAGCTGCATAAAGAGCCAGTAAGTCACACCTTTCTATAGGTTGATACTCACTCAAATAGGTTTTCCCGGCAGCGATCGCTGCCTCATAATTACTTGTTGATTTGCTGTTCAATGTAGTTCACTCTTTCTTCACTCAGCAATAGCCTTTTTAAAACTTTACCGCTTGCTGTGCGCGGCATTTCTCGCACGTGATAAAAGCGGCGCGGAAATTTATAGTGGGCGATCTGCCCTTCTAACGTATCCAATAAAGCTTGGAAGTGGATCGGTTCATTTAACGTTAAATAAGCCGCGACAGATTGTCCCCACTCCTCGTCTGGCTCCCCCACCACAGCTGCCTCTTTGACCGCTGGATGCTGCAACAAGGCTTGCTCCACTTCTGCGGGATAGATGTTTTCTCCACCAGATATGATCAGTTCGCTTGCACGACTGACTACATACAAAAAGCCCTCTTGATCAAGATAACCTAGATCTCCTGTGGCAAACCAGCCCTCTTGGTCCCACTGCTGTGGACTGCGATCGTTCAAGTAACGAGTCGTGATCGCAGGTCCTTGCAGTTGGATCTCTCCGATCGGCTGGGTATTTTCAGCAGTCTGGTGGTCTGCCATTTTCCCATCAGTCGCAATTCGTAAATGGACACCTTGCAGGGGAACCCCAGAGGCGCCGATTTTCTCAGAAGCTTTTTCTGGCGGCAATGCCACCACTTGTGAACAGGTTTCTGTCATCCCATAGGATTGAATCACAGAAAGCTGATTTTGCTGGCATTTTTCCAATACACTTTTGGCAATCGGACCGCCGCCTAGCAGGATATAACGCAACGAATCAAAGCCTTGTTGGGGCACCAAGGGCAGCAAATCTGTCAACATTTTTGCCACCAAAGAAACGATCGTCCCTTTCCCTGCTTCAAGGTCTTTTGCCATTTCTCCAGCATCAAAGCGCTCATACAAACGAACACTCATCCCAAGTCGCAAGGACCGTAAGAGAATTGATAACCCACTGATATGATACAGCGGAACTGCACAAAGCCAACAATCCTCGCTAGTGATGGCTAAGTTTTTTTGAGTCGCTTCGGCACTTGCTAGATGATTCCCAAAGGTTTGAGGCACACCCTTGGGATTGCCAGTCGTACCAGAGGTATACATAATTGAAGCCACTTGCTCTGCTTGATAGATTGCTTCATTAGGAACAAACGAAGGAACAACAGAACCAACAAAAGCCTCCGCCTGTTTGATCGCTTGTCCAAAGGTCAAGCTGCGAACACCCGAAACCGCAGCCTGATCCGCCGTGATCACCCAGTCGCAGTGGGCATCTTGCAATTGGAAGGAGATTTCAGCGGCTGTCAATCGCGTATTCAGCAGCTGGACTTCGATCCCCAACTCCCATAACGCAAGGATCGTAAAGACCATTTCAGGGGCGTTATTGCTAAAAAGAGCTACCCGGTTTGGCTGATCAACGAATTGGGCTTGATAATAAGCAGCGTAAGCATAAACCTCTTTTTGCAAGGCAGCAAACGACCAGCTTTTTTCATGCCAATAAAAAGCTGGTCGTTCTGGATGAAGTTGTGCTTGCCTTTGCAGCCAACTCCCAGTCATTATGGGAATTTAGGGAATTGGTCGAAGTCTGGTTGACGTTTTTCTTTAAACGCGTCACGACCTTCTTTGGCTTCATCCATCGTGTAATACAATAAGGTCGCATCGCCAGCTAATTGCTGAATGCCAGCTAATCCGTCCGTATCGGCGTTCATTGATGCTTTGATCATGCGTAACGCCAACGGGCTCTTTTGCAGCATCGTTTCTGCCCATTCCATCGTTTCATCTTCTACTCGATCAAGAGGAACGACTGTATTGATCCAGTTCATCGCCAATGCTTCTTCGGCGGTATATTGTTTTGTCATGAACCAAACTTCCTTGGCTTTTTTATGACCGATTGTCCGTGCAAGATAGCCCGAACCATAGCCACCATCAAAACTACCGACATTCGGTCCTGTTTGACCAAATTTAGCGTTATCAGCGGCGATCGTTAAATCACAAACCAATTGTAAAACATTTCCGCCGCCGATCGACCAGCCTTTGACCATGGCGATCACCGGTTTTGGTAACGTGCGAATCAAGCGCTGCAGATCCAATACATTTAAGCGAGGAACCTGATCTTCCCCAACATAGCCACCGTGACCACGGACTTTTTGGTCTCCGCCTGAACAAAAGGCTTTATCGCCGGCGCCTGTCAAAATAATCACGCCGATGCCTGGTTCATCGCGACTGATCGAAAATGCATCAATCATTTCAAACACCGTTTTTGGTGTAAACGCATTGTGGACTTCTGGGCGGTTAATCGTGATTTTCGCCACTTTTCCATGTTGTTCAAACAAAATTTCATCGTACTCTTTTAAGGTTTTCCATTCTCTCATTACTTGTTCCTCCTCAATTCACATAGCTCTATTATACACATATCTAGTCGCTTTTCGTTAGAAATTGCTTTGGTTAAGGGAATTTCTTAAGACTTCTCCCCCTGTTGCCGACTTTCTGAGATCTTCGGCTATTTCTACCAAAACACGTGCTATAATCATGGTAACTTTCTTAGAAAAAGGAGCAAAAAATGAATTTACTGGAAGCCTTAGAAATCGAAGTAGAAGCAGCAACAGCCGATTTTGTTCGTTTACGGATGCCGATCAAAGCGCAGCACAAACAGCCTTTTGGTCTCGTTCACGGTGGCATTAACGGTGTTTTGATCGAGACTGCCTGCAGCATCGGTGCCAATCAAGCCTTGGCTCAAGAAGAAGCCTTTGCCGCCGGCGTTGACCTGCAAGTCAATCATCTAGCCGCCGCCCAAGAAGGAACCCTGATCGTAGAAGCTAGTCCTGATCGCATCGGCGCTCGTATCCAAACTTGGCAAGCCACTATTTGGTTAGCTAGCGGGTTAAAAACTGCCGTTGGGCGCTGCACCTTAACGACTGTGCGCAAATAATCCTTTACGCTCCTGCATTGTGCTCACGGGAGCGTTTTTTGGTCTGTTTTGAAGAAAGAGGTCACCAGTCAACGCCTTATTAAAGATATTCTTTCATTATAAAGCTATTGAGAATGTTAGCGTGGTTTTTTCGAAAGGTACGTTGTTTTTTTACAGAATAGGGGTCTTTCGTTATAATGTAGCTAAGAAAGCGAGGCTTATTATGAAAAATAACCGATTGATCCACTTTTTAGGCGGCAAAACAAGCTATTATGTCTTAGGACTGATTATCTTGTCGGCAGTTGCTGTCTTTTTGCTAAATCAGATTTCTTTTTTATTTACACCCTTTTCAGCCATACTTACAGCTATTATCCCACCCTTTTTATTTGGGCTGATCCTTTACTATCTGTTTAACCCGGTGGTCGATAAATTGGAATCGAAAAAAATTCCCCGCAGTGTTTCGATTGCTGGGATCTATCTTTTGATTCTTTTGTTGATCGTCTTTGCTGGTTTCCAGCTTTACCCGATTTTGGAGCAGCAAACCACCGATCTGATCAACAGTTTACCGAGTTTGGTCAGTGACTTTGAGAAAAACGCGACCGCCTTTTTAGAAAATACCCCGTTTCAAGATGAGATGGCACAAATTACAGACACATTGCAAAATATCACCAACAACATCATGAGTTTTATTGGGGACTATTGGGAAACTGGTGCTGCTGGGCTCAGCAGTTTGTTTTCAACGATTTCGACCTTGTTCATTGCTTTGTTTACTGGACCGATCATTGCCTTTTTCTTATTGCGCAACCCCAACAAGTTTTATTTTTCGGTCCTCTCATTAGTGCCACCGCGTTTTCGCAAAGACTTTAATGAAATCGTCAAGATCTCTGACATACAAGTCGGTGCCTTTTTGAAAGGACAAATCATTTCTTCCTTGATTTTAGGGGCGATCTATTGGGTCGTTTTCCTATTGATTGGCTTAGAGTATGCCAGTATTCTGGCGATCGCCGCTGGTCTGCTTTGCATCATCCCCTATATTGGTCCTTTTATCGTCTTTTTCCCAGGACTTTTCATTGCCGCACAAGACTCCACCGGGATGTTGGTTAAATTTTTGATTGCTTGGTTTGCTGTACAGTTGCTTCATGGGGATTTAGTCGTGCCCCGTGTGATGGGTGACCGATTGAAAATTCATCCTATTACGATTCTGGTTGTTTTATTAGTGATGGGTGACTTGATGGGGATCGTTGGGGTGATTTTCGGGATCCCAATTTATTGTCTGCTAAAAGTTCTTGTCGTTTACGTGTTCCGCAAATTCAAGCAGCGCTATAACCGCTATTACGGTCAAGAGGGCAAATACTTCCACAGTGCCTTCACTAGCAAAGATTACCTAGGTGACGAAGACAAAGACACCAAGAAAAAAGCCTAAAAAAACTGTCGCGAATCGTTGGTTCGCGGCAGTTTTTTGGTCTATTTTATTTCAGCTCATGTTCCAAAAAGAAATGATAGAGCGCCCCTAATAAGTTTGCATCGTTTTGAAATTTGCACGCTTGGATCTCCGGCTTCGTCAAAGTCTGCTGCAAAATCGGTAAACTAGCCAGCAGTTGCTGATACTGACGGTCGATTTCTTCCACTACGATCGCTTGGGCACTGATGCCACCGCCAATCACGAAGCGCTCTAAGTCAATCACGGCTTGAACATTGAGTATGACACACGCGATTTCTCGGCAATACGCTGTAAACAGCGCCCAGACCTGTGGCTCTTTTTGATTGATAGCGTCAAAAACTGCTTCACCATCCGCAAGATCAGCTAAGCCTAGCAGTTGGGCGCTGCGGCGAATCATGGCGACCGCTGAACCGCTAAAACCTGCCAATTGCTGCAGGGTCAATCCCTGATTATTTGGTTGCTCAGCGTTTTCTGGAGCATCGCTTCTCTTAGTGGCATTTAGTAGAAAACTTAATTCCCCTGCTTGAAAATGTGCACCTTGGATCAGTTTTCCTTCAACGATCACACCACCACCCAAACCAGTACCTAAGGTTATGGCAGCCCCATTTTGAATCCCTTTAAGGTTTCCTAGCCACCATTCAGCTAATGCGGCTGCCTTGCCATCGTTGGTCACAGCCAGCGGCACTTGGTACTTTGCCAGCAGTTGTTTTAAAGAGACTCCATCTAAAAAAGGCAATGCCCCGCCAAACGAGATCGTCCCTGTCTCTGGGTTGACTTTTCCTGGAGTACTAACAGCAATGCCCCGAATGCTCCCCTGAGCGTCTTCAACGATCGTTTCAATCCCTGTCAGAAATTCCGTAAGATTTTTCGGCGTATCCATCCGTCCTCGCGTCAGAATATTCCCCGAGCGATCAATGGCAGCCGATTTGATTTTCGTGCCGCCGATGTCGATGCTTAAATAGTTTTTATTCACTGAATCCCACCCTCTGCTTCTACTGCCCATCGCAGGACGGTTTTGGCTTTATCTGGTGAAACTTTTCGCGGATCAGACAAATAGATTTCTCGATGCTGGAACGTGTCCATCGTTGGACGGATCACTAACTGCTCTTGTTTTAACAGCTCCTTCATTTTCGCAAATGTTTCCGCTTCAGTGTCAAAAGAACCTGTATGCATCGCTTGCAGACACAATCCTTCTTCATAGCGCTCAAAGATGAGCTTTTCTAGATTTGGATTGTCTTTCTTCTCTTTGACGGCCAAGAGCTGTTCTTGAAACAGTGTTTCCGTGACTGGTTCTGGTTGGCGAATCATGATTTTGTAGATCAATTCTTCTTTGTTGACGGCACCGTCTGGCTTTGTCAGAGAGGTCCACACACCTTCTAAAGGAAAGACCGTGTATTCAAAGGGTTCATTGCCAAAAGCCCCTTTTTTTAATCCCATCCTGAGTGAATAAGAAATCGTATATAAAGCGGCGATCTCTTCGCTGAATTCAGGTCGATTCGGATTGCCGCTGCCGCTCAAACTGATAAATTGATACGTTGGCACCTCGATCACTGTTGGTTTTTTGGGAAGATAGAGCTCTTTTTCTAGTTTGCGCCATTCATACTTCATAAGGACCCTCCTCGATTTGCTTTTCTTTATTTTACCATGAAAAAGAAGGACCATTGTAAAAACAGTTATCCCTTCAACTGCAAAGGGACAACTGTTTTTTTCTTATAGGGATAATGTAGCTACTTGCTGTTTTCCCAACTGCTCGTCTTATGCGGCTTCTTGTTCTTCTTTCAGCAATTTTGTGTCATAAAACTTCGCAAATGGAAAATAGATCAAGAAAGAAACAACTGCACAAACAATGGCAACGACGCCTGCACGCCAGTCTCCACCGGTGCCAATAAAGCCACCAAGTCCAACGGGTGTTGGGAAAGGAATATTGGCGATCATGGGACGAATCAATTCCATCCTTGTGGCAAAATACGCGATCGTGGCGGATGCCATCGGTGCTAACAAGAAAGGAATTGCTAAATAAGGATTATAGATGATCGGCACGCCAAAAATGATCGGTTCATTGATATTGAAAATCGACGGGACGATGGCAGCTCTCCCTAATACTTTCATCTGTTTCGATTTAGCAATGTAGATCATAAATAAGGTAAAACCAAGGGTTGCTCCCGAACCACCTAATGTCACGTACCCGTTGGTAAATTGGCCTGCTAATGGGAAACTCGCCCCTTCAACATTGGCAGCTAAATTAGCTAACATGATCGGGGTGATCAGTGGACTAATGATATTGAATCCATGAATCCCTACCAACCACAAGGCATGCGCGAGGAAATAAATCACCATGATTCCCAACCAGCTATCCGTAAGGTGGGTAACAAACCCGAACGGAATTGCTACTAGTTGAAAAATATCCGTCCCTAAAACAACTAAAACACCATTGATGGTCAGAACCACGACTGCCACCACAAAGGCTGGTATCAGTGCCGTAAAACTACGAGCCACACCTTCAGGCACTTCTTCCGGCATTTTGATGACCCAGTTGTTTTTTACACAGAGACGATACAACTGAACAGCAACGACCGCCATCACGATCCCAGTGAAAATACCAACAGTTCCTAAACGTGCGACCCCATCGGCACCAATCAACCAACCATTGATCAGCCCTTCTTCCACATCATTCATCCGTGTCATTTTTCCGCCGTCAAAAACAAGCTGAGGAATCGACATCAATGTAGCAAAAACACCTAACAACGCCCCATTGATCGGCGTCAGGTCGAGATTCTCCTCGACTTGAATGATCTTGGAATACTCATAGCCCAGAACGATACAAAAATATAATGCCAATAACCCCATGGTCGTACTATTTGCTAACATATACAAATCACTGAAATTCAAAAAAGTCGCTTCAAAAAAGTCAGCTAAAAACGGAAACGTGATCGGTAAAATGTTGAATACTAAAAACATTGAGCCTACGATCGTAAAAGGAATCGACGCCATCCCTGCCGCCATGATACTACGAACGATTTTGTATTGGGAAATCTTTCCCATCGGACCCATTACTGCTTTTTCCAAAAGTTGAAATAGTTTATTGTTCGATTCTGTCAAACCAATCACCCTTTCTTTCTATCTCTTCAAATTCGCGAATCCATTGCCAATGTCGGTCTTTATTGCGAAAAATTTTCTTCAGTTTTCTGATACCACTCCATGCAAAGACGCCACTTATCCAGAGAACTATGCGAACATACTCGATACTTTGCGAGGTTAAATAGGGGAAAATAACTTCTGTCACTCCAAAAAAAGTCAATAAAAAAAGAATGGCCATTTTCCCCATTTGAAGGCGTAAATACCAAGTTGTAAAAAAGAGTTGCTTGGGAACGATAATTGCGTGGTGTCCATATAAGCGGATAAACTCACTGATCGCTCCCATTGAAAAAAGCAACAGGCTCAGTGGAATCACACGCAGCCATTGCCCTGCCAAAGAAGCAGCCAACAGCCAATATAGGTTAAAAAAGAAAAAGAATGCGACTAAATACCGCAATAGCAACAGCCGTTGAAAATAGAGATTTTTCTTCGTCAGTTTTTGCGACGCATCTCTTTGAGCAACTTTTGCTTGCTTACTCGCCATCTGCACTCCTGCATTGGATCGCTTCTTCAAGGCTACTCATTTTTTGATAAATCCCTAGCATTTCTAGTGCTACTTCTCTGAGGGTCATGGTTGTCATCAAATGATCTTGTGCATGGATCAACAAGATATCGCAGGCAAATGAAGTCCCTGAAGCATATTCTTGCAGCATTTTTGACTGGATGCGGTGGGCTTTGACTAATGAATCATTGGCTGTGTCCAACAACTCTTGCGCTTCTTGACAACTGCTGATTCGCATCTGTTCAAAGGCTTGATGAATCATCGTGCGGGCATCACCGCTTGCTAAAATAAGTTCAAAGGATATTTCTTGAATTTTTTCACTATCCATAGCCTACCTCCTTTTATTTCGCACTTTTTTCTAATGCAACACTTTCTTTGACTAGCTGTGCTAATTTCTCGATCCCGATCGGTATCGGAATATATGCTTGCGGGGGAATATTCACGATTGGTTTGCCGTATTTATCGGCGCTTTTCTTTAAATTGGCAAAATGCATTTTCGTTTGCGGGCTAACTAAATACAAATCATACTTATCCTTAGCGATCGTAGCGATCCCCTCTGAAGCAGAGATGGCATCGATCCTCACTGACCAGCCTTCTGTGGTTAAAAAGCTTGTTCCTTTTTTAGCGATCAACGATGAAGACATGCCTGCTGCACAAATAATCAATACTTTTTTCATTTCACTTCCTCCTTTTATGAAACGCTTCCATTTTGGTGTATCTATTCCTTTCTTCTACCCTCCTTCATGCTATAAAAAATCCTTGAGAACGATTCACTACCTGCTGATTCTTACAAGTAGTAATCCTTCCACATATAAATAGTATTACATAACGAGTACTTTGTAAATGTAATAAAACTCTATTAGTGATATAAAACATTAATTTCTTTCTGCTTCTATCGTGTCATAGTAGAATAATTTTGTGGAGGGGATTTCATGTTTAAAGATCGTTTAAGACAGTTGCGGAAAGCGCGATCTGGTTTAACACAAGCAAAAATGGCAAAATATTTAGGAATCGCCAAAACAACCTATGCTTCATATGAGCAAGGCAATCGGATGCCCGATATTGAGATCCAAAAAGAACTTGCTGATTACTTCAATGTCAGTCTCGATTATTTGCATGGACGTCCGAATGATTTGGAAGCCCTCTCTATGAAACAGATTCGTGTGGCTTCAAGAATCAATGAGGACTTTACTGAATATCAACTATCTGAAATCATTACCTTTATCGAATTCATAAAAAACCGCCCAGAGTAAACGGTACTATTCTGCCTTTTTTCTCTGGCTAACTTGTGGTGCTGCTTCATTACCTAAAAAAAACTGCTGTCAATGTCTCACAAGTAAACATTGACAGCAGCTGAAGAGCCTCGGCTCTTTTTTTATTGTCTTACAGCCTCATTAGCGGCAAAGCGTTTTGAAAAATGTTGTTCTAATCGCTTTTGCCCGGCTTCAATCAAAATGCACAACAGCCAATAGATGATGGCAACTAGCACATACATGGACATGTAATCAAAGGTTCGTCCGCCAACGATCTTAGCTTTTTGAAAAATATCAGGAATCGTGATCATTGCTGCCAAGGAGGTTCCTTTCAACAAATCCATTGCCACATTACTCAATGCCGGTACAGAAATACGAAAGGCTTGCGGCAAAATAATCAGACGCATCGTTTTCGTAAAGGATAACCCTAACGCATAGGCAGCATCAAATTGCCCACGATCCACACCCGCAATTGATCCTCGGTAGATTTCTCCGATAAATGCGCTGCTGGTCAATGTAAAACAGATGATCGCAGCACTAAGCGCCGACAATTGATAAGGCAAGCCAAAATACAATAGGAACAACAAGACCAACGCTGGGACGCCTCTTAGAAAGGAGAGGTAGCCCCGCACGAACCCTCTAATGATGGGGTTTTCCAGCATCCCTAAGAAGGTGAGCATGATCCCTAATACGTTGCCTCCTAGAAACGAAACGACAGCAATGCCGACCGTATAGGACAAGCCCGACAGCAAATAGGGCAATGACTCCCACATCAACGGCAAATCAAGGGTTGGAATATACATTAGTCTGTTTCAACCGTTTGGATCGCTTGATCAGATTTTACTGAAATATCGGTTTGAAAATACGTTTCCGCAAGTTCTTTTAAACGGCCGTCTTCTTTCATTTCTGCTAAAACAGCATCCACTTTTTCCTGCAATGCTTGATGATCTTTCACAAATAAGAAGCCCGTTTCATTCGGATTAAAGTAGACATCTTCTAAAATTTTAACAGGGATATCTGGCAAAGCAGCAACCGCCATTTTTTGCAAATAGTAATCATTCAAGATCACATCCGTTCGACCATTCGCAACATCTGTCAAATACTGATCATTCGTTGCGTTGTCGTAAGTCACTAATTCTGCCCCATAGGATTCGGCTAAGCGCATGTAGCTGGTATTCGGTTCACCAGCAGCTTTTTTGCCATCCAAATCTTCTAAAGAAGCAATCCCAGAGTCATCACTTTTACGCACGATCATACTATCGAACGAGTATTTAATAGGCGTTGAGAGACTGAATTTTTCCGCCCGTTCATCTGTCAAACCAAAATCGTTGGCAGCAAAATCGGCTTCTCCACGTGTTAAAGAAGAAACTTGTCCATCGACATTGTACTCTTTAAATGTGATCTCTACGCCTAATCGTTTGGCGACTTCTTTTGCCACATCGACATCATAGCCCACTAATTCATTTTCATCGTTATAGTAAGACGATGGATACAAGGTTCCCGAAGTAGCAACAACCAATGTTTTGGCTTCTTCCACCTTGCTTAAACTGGTGTCTTCTTCCGTTGGTTTGCTGCAGGCACTTAACAAGACTCCCGCAAATAAACCGAAAAAGCCAACCATTGCAACGATTTTCCCTTTTCTAACTTGTTTCATAATATCCTCCTCTTAGTCTCCTTGTTTTGGCAACAGAAATCGTTGCTGTGTTTCAAATAAATAGCCGACTTGGAAAAGTAGATCTTCTCTGCCTTTAGACGCCATAAATTGGATCCCTAGCGGCAACCCTTCCTCACTAAGAGCAGTTGGCAAGCTGATGGCTGGCTGCCCCGTTAAATTGGCTAATTGAGTGTAAGGTGTCAGAGCATAGCTCTTGGCAAACATTTCTTCGATCAACTCACCCGCAGCACTTTTTCCAAGCGATTCGATCTCATGCAGTCTTTGGCGAATGCTATCGCTTTGTAAGTCTTCCTCGATCAAAGGGGCTGGAAAAGCCGTCGTCGGTGTTAAAAAGAGATCATAGGTCGAAAAGACTTCTTCCATTTTTTCTGCCAATTGATCCCACCACTGCAAGGCAAGGACGTAATCGGCGGCAGGCAGTTTTTTGCCATATTGGTAAAGTGCCCAGGTCATCAATTCCATCTCTTCCCGTCTGACCGGTACTTGACGAGCAGCATTGATCTCAGCAAACATTGCGGCTGTTTCGCCGCCATTCATGGCGTAATAGGTGATCATCATTTGCTGACCATCCACTGGATAGCTCACTTCAACGACTTCATGCCCCTGCTTTTCTAAAAATGCGGCTGCACTTCGGACTGCTTGGATGGCAGTTTCAGACACTCGGCCACCGGTCGGCGATGCGGTAGTAAAAGCAACCTTCAACCGCGGTTTTTGACTCGCTTGCCGATGATGCCATTCTACTTGCGGTGCCTGATAAGGGGCTGTCGGCTGTGACGTCCGCAACGCATAAAACAACTGTTCCGTATCACGCATGGAAAGCGTCAACGCAAAGTTGATGGAAGCGCCTTGCCAGCTGCGCCATTCACTAGGACCCACTGGCATCGTACCACGGGTTGGCTTCAAACCGATCAATCCGCTAAAGGATGCTGGAATGCGGATCGATCCGCCGCCATCACTGGCACCCGCAATCGGAAACATCCCCGAAGCCACTGCCGCTGCCGCACCACCACTGGAACCACCAGCTGAATAGGCAGGATTCCACGGATTACGTGTAGGCCCATACAATGTTGGATCAGTGATATTTTTGAATCCAAATTCTGGTGCATTGGTTTGCCCTAACGGCACAAAGCCTGCCTCTTCTAAACGAGAGACAAAATGAGCCGTGCGGCTGGCTCGTGCATTTGCAAACAGTTTGGCTCCTGACGTTGCTGGCCACCCTGCTTTGGTTTGGCCGAGTATTTTTAACGGCATGGGTTGTCCCCCAAAAACCGTTTTTTGAAGATGCTGCTCGTAATGCTGGATTGCTGCTTGCGGATCAAATGTTACAAGCGCATTCAAAAGCGGATTTTGTTGATTGACTTTTTCTTCGATCATCGCCACCCGCTCTGCAAAACTGATTTGTCCTTGCCGCAATTGTTCCGCCCAATAGGTCGCATCTTGCATGCTTGCCCCTCCTTTTTCTCAAAACCTCAAACAATTATCTATGCTGTAACACATGAAAAAATCTTCTTTATATAGACTACAATATACCAAACACTTGGAAATCTTTCAACAAAAATAGAACAGTTTTTAAACCTGTATTATATCGTTATCAAACGTTCCCATATTTTTTACTACCAGCTGTCGACCAACGCTTCTTCTTAGCTGTCCTCATCATTACCTAACAAAAACGGCACATCGCCAAACGATGTGCCGTTTTGATTTACTTGTATTTTTCTTCCAGCTTGCTCATCCAAAGACCTAACCAAGCCCCCAAGACAAACAAGATAATTCCGATGACGGCTGTTACCCAAGTAAAGCCGCTATAGTTTGCCACCGGAGGAATCACGATCAATATCGTTGAGGCAATAACGATCCCTAAAATGAAGTGATAGACTTTTGAATGATAATGGCTCAATAGCCACTCCATCAATTTCGAAAACAGCAGCATCACTGCCAAGCCGCCAATGGCGATCGGTAGAAAGACCCCCATGATGTCAAAGCTCTTAAAGCCTTTCAACATCGGATCATAAAGGCCCAAAACGAGCAAAAGGTTTGAAGGACTCAAGCCGGGAACCAAAACACCTAACGCGATCAGACCGCCGGCGATCACAAAACCAATGAAATTCGCAGGGATCGTTCCTAAGATATCGCCCATAAAATAGAGGAACAAGAAGCCGATGACCATACTGCCTAAGAACCAAAGCAGGTCGCCGGTTGTCCGTTTGCTTTTCAAGGTCGATTCTTTAGCAAGTGCTGGTAACGTCCCAATAATTGCCCCCGCAAAGCCCCACAAAACGATGATTTGATAGTTTTGCAGCAGCCACTCTAATGGCTTTGATAAAAGCCCGATCCCTACGATTCCCCCGATCCCTACTGGTAGGAAAAAGAGGAAATTCTCTTTAAAATTCTTCGTCAGATGTGCCATAAAGCGCAGCATCCGCTCATAAATGCCTAAGATGGCTGCCAATACGCCACCTGAAACACCAGGCAAGATAAAGCCCAAGGCAATCACCACGCCTTTAAGAAAACGTGACAAAATACTTTCGTTTCTCTGTTTTTCCATTTACAATTGCTCTCCTTAGCGATGGTTTTCACCAATCGTTCTTTTTTCATCAATCCCTTTAACTATACTTGATTGCCAAAAAAATGGAAAGTAATTTCTAATTCCTCATACAAAGGCAGATTTCAAAGTTCTTTCAGCATCAAGAAATCCGTCTGCTCATCATCCCCCATAAAAAAGGAGTGACTGCCAACTCTTTCAAAGCCCATCGTATGATAAAAAGCCAACGCATTGTCGTTAAATTCCCAAACGCCTAACCAGATCGACTTTTTCTGCAGCTCTTTGGCGGTCTCTTGAGCAAACAGCAGCAGTGTTTTGCCATAGCCTCTGCGCTTATGTTCTTTTTTGATATAGATTCGTTCAATTTCCAACCCCTCTGGGGCAATCACTTCCGTTTGCGCCTCACCCCAGTTAAGTTTGATATATCCTACGGTTTGATCATTTTCTTGTAAAAAATAAAACGCCGATTGCGGATTTTCTAACTCTCGGGTCAGTTTCGGCAGATTGTAGGCTTCTTCTAGATAGATACGAGTATTTTCCTCCGTATTGAAAGGAGCAAATGTATCGTAATAGGTGGATACGCTGATTTCTCCCAATTCTTCTAAATCTGCCAAAGTACATCGTTTGATAGCCATCAAAACGCCTCCTCATTTTTTCAAGCTATTCTATCACATCTCCATCATCCCTTGCAAAAGCAAAAAGGACGGACAGCTTTCCCCACTGTCCGTCCTTTCATAGACTTACTCTTTTATAACCAAGAGCCAGAAAACTGATGGATCACCATCGTACTCGGATCTTCCTCGACCTCACCAGTGATATAGCTTTTTGGTGAAAACGTCATTTGCGGGAAGATTTCTACACCCTTAACGGTTTGTCGTTGATTATTCAATTCTAATCCGTGGTTTTGCAACAGTTCCGTCACTCGGATCACATTGGTGACGACATCTTCCGTTTTTTCTGCCCGGACAAATTTTCGGTCATCGTAATCGTGGTACCACTCTTCCATAAAGGGATGATGCGGCACTGCTCCAATGATCCCCGTAGAAATCTTGGTTTCGATCTCAAAGCCCATAAATGCCTCCAGTGTCAAGAGCTCATCTAAAGGTTTGACCACCTCGATATCAGTATCCATATAAATACCGCCTTCTGTCACTAACGCATACAAACGAACCACATCTGACACAAAGGCCCATTCTTCTTGGTCATAGGCCTCTTTTAGATAAGGACCGAATTTTGAAAGGTCGATCGTTGATTCATCCCAACGTTTGATCTCATAATCCGGACAATATTTTTTCCAGGTATCCATGTATTTCTTTTCTTGTTCACCTAATGGATTGCCGCCAAACCAGCAATAATGAATAATTTTTGGAATCATCAATCTCTCTCCTTTAGTTTATTGGTCTCTTTTAAGTGTAGCTGATTTTGCAATTGTTTCAAAATCATATACACTTTTTTCAGCGAAAGCAGTTGCTCCTGCTCCTGGCATGATCAGAAAAATCCATTAAAAAAAGCACCAGAATCAGCGATTCTAGCGCCTTTTTGAGGGATTACTTATAAATAGCGATTGTCCCGTAAAACGGCTTTTTTAATATCTGCCACCGTTTGCGTCCCCGCAAGCTGCATGACCATCTCCAATTCTTTTTTGAAGAAATCAAAGACTTGTTGAACACCGGTAGCACCACCTAGAGCCAACCCATAGATCACTGGGCGGCCGATCGCCACTAGATCTGCTCCGCAAGCAATCGCTTTAAAGACATGCTGTCCACGCCGTACCCCGCTATCAAAGACGATCGGCGCCCGACCTGCCACTGCTTCAGCCACGATCTGCAAGGAATCAAAGGAAGCTGGACCACCATCCAATTGGCGTCCCCCGTGATTTGAGACCCAAATCCCTTGTGCACCTGCCCCTAAAGCTCGTTCCACATCTTCTTCTGATTGCACCCCTTTGACATAAACTGGCAAGTCAGATTCTTTGGCGATAAAAGCGACATCCTGGGGACTTAATTTTTGTTTTGAGGAGCCGTAAACCGCATCCATCGTTTGTCCGATCCCTGATTGATAGGCCTGAACGATCGGCATTGCCAACGGAAAGGTGAAGCCATTGCGGCGATCCGTTTCTCGATTGCCCCCAACAGTTGCATCTGCGGTCAAAACGATCGCTTTGGCGCCATTGCGTTTTGCCATCGCCAAGATGTCTTTATTGATGCCATCGTCTTTACTCATATAAAATTGGAACCACTGCGGCGCTTCTTGGCCACCAGCTGCTCGGATTTCTTCCAACGTGCAAGAGGCATACGAACTCGCCGTATAGATCGTGCCAAAACGTGAAACACCTTTGGCTGACGCTTGTTCTGCCGCAACATTTGCTAAGCCGTGGGCGGCAACAGGCGCCATAATGATTGGCGCTGACAACGTATCGCCGCCAAAGGACAACGTTGTGTCCGGTAATTCAATGTCCTTTAAGACATGAGGAATAATCAATTTGTGATTGAAGGCGCGTTCATTTTCTTGATAGGTAAAAATATCTCCCGCACCACTGCTGATATAGCCATACCCACCTTTAGGAATCACTTCCTCTGCCGCGATCTCCAAATCGCGCATATTGATAAAATCGATTGCTCCTTCTGCGGTACTTGCTTGATAAATTTTTTCCATGCCTTTCCCTACTCTCCAATAAGATAACGTTTACATTTTCATCCTACCCCTGATTGCAGGATCACGCAACTCATTCGCTCACTCCTACTCAACACGCTGCTTTTACTTTTCCACTCAAGACAGCCATCCATTTGAGTGGGCTGAATTATTTTTATGTTCGTGAGAAATATTCTGCCAACAACAACGGCTGAATCGTTGGATATGTCCAGTTGGCAGGCGGCTCTGCCATTACATAGATTGCTTCGATTTCTGAGGTCAATTCATCCTGCAAGTCCGTGATCTGGGCTTCAAACACCAAGCCGTAATCGGTCTCCCCGTTTTTTTCTACACCATAGATAAATAACGGTTCTAGGGTAAAGTGCTTGGCGCCTGTTTCTTCTTTTAATTCTCGGGCAGCACACTCTGTGATGCTTTCTCCTAGTTCTCGCTTGCCTCCAGGGATCTCCAATGTGTCTCGTTCTTTGTGTTTGACATAGACGAACTTTTCTTGGTACTTGCTGATGATCACGGCAAAAACTAGCTGCTCTTCTGCGATCTTTTCAAGCTCGAATATCGTTACGTTACTCATTTTTCTCATTCCTTTCAAAAAAGCAGACATGCTTCTAAAATAAACAGTCGTTAAATCAAAAAAAGTGCTGATCCCTTATGGAAAGGGTCAGCACTTGCAACTTATTACTCTTCTTCTTCCGCCATGAATGTGTTGAAGACTTCTTCAATCATATCCCATTCTGCTTCTGTTTCGATCTGTTCTAATTCACCTTCAGAACCGTCTTCGTTTTCAATATAAGCGTACGCCTGTAATTCAACGTCTTCTTCTTCTGGTACGCCTGCTGGATAAAGCAAGACGTAGTTGCGGCCGAATTCTTCCGTGCCGTCAACCGTTAATAGAATTTCGTATAAGGTTTCATTTCCTTGATCATCGATTAAAGTAATGTGTTCATGTCCTTCATGATCGTGATCGTGGTTATGATCGTGTGTATGTTCTGACATTTATTTTCCTCTTTTCTGTAAATTAAAACAGCTGTTTCCCAGCACCATCTAAATAATTCTGCAAAATCATGACTGCTGCTAATTTATCAATCACTTTTTTTCGTTTGGCACGCGATGTATTCGCCTGTTCTACCAGCATTCGTTCTGCTTGAACGGTCGTCAGACGTTCGTCTTGGTAAACGACCGGCAAACCGAATTGCTGTTCGATCGCTGCGCCGTAAGCCATAGAAGCTTCCGCTCTAGGTCCGATCGTATTATTCATATTTTTAGGTAGTCCTACCACAAAACGTGAGACTTCATATTCTTTCACCAATTCAGCAAGTCGATCATAACCGAAATTGCCTTCATCTTCATTGATGCGAATGATCTCGATCCCTTGTGCTGTCCAGCCCATTGGGTCACTGACCGCCACGCCGACTGTCCGCGAACCAACATCCAATCCCATGATTCTCATTATAGGTTGATCCCGTGATTGCCTAAATAATAACGGATCAGAACTTCCATGATCTCATCCCGTTCGTGACGACGAATCAAATTCCGGGCATCCCGATAACGAGGAATGTAAGCCGGGTCGCCAGAAAGGAGATAACCGACGATTTGATTGATCGGATTGTATCCTTTTTCCTCTAATGCTCGGTAGACGATAGCTAATGTTTCGCTGACTTCTTTTTTACGGCTATCATCAAAATCAAAGCGAACTGTTTCATCTGTAAAACCCATTTCACGACACCTCTCTTTTGTATAGATTTTAGCATATGTTCCTACTATATTGTACTAAACGTTTGATAAAACTACAAACATATGCTCAGATTTTCTCCATTATAACAAAGGTTTATGATGTTTTTATGAACTTTCTTAAAAAAAGCTAGAAAGCGCGATAGACATACTGGTTTTCTGGTGCTTCAATCGTCTTCTCTTGGTCTGCTACCACCATCGGCAAGTCCCGTTTGAAGGGTTGATAGTACTTCGATTGGATCGTCCCTTCCACGTGGAGCCACTGGTTATTTTCTGCCGTTGTTTGTTGCGGTAATTCCACTCGCAAACCAAAAACGCCTGAATCAGCCACACAATGGATAATGCCAAAACGAAACAAAAAGATTTCATTGGCATCATCTTGATCTGCATGGTACACAAATCCATCATAGGTGATTTTCTTGCCAATAAATTCGCTCGGGTACGTATAGATCAACTCCATGACTTCCAAGTAATTTTCTTCCGTTACCGCAATCGTCTCATCTTTGGCGTAACGTGCCAATGCTGCATCCATCTGAGTGTCATAATCTTCTTTGTTAAAATAAAGACTTGTATCGGGTTTCAGATATTGGGTCGTCATTTCTGGATCCCCCACAGATTCTTCACTTAGGGGGAAATTAAACCCTTTTGCTTCAACGATCGTCGTATCCAAGCTAACGGTGGGGAAAAAGAGACCCACGATGATCGGTAAGGCTAATAGAAAATACGCAATCACTCGTTGGTGTTTTTTCTCTAATCCATGCTGGTGCTCATCGTCATGATGATGCTCGGGCTCTTGTTTGACCCAAAAATACAGCTGGACCAAAGCCAATAATAAAGAAATGATCATGGATAAAATAGCGAGATAGCGATAATGAATGTTGATAAACTGATTAAGTTTGCCCGTCACTTGCAAATACATCATCAATTCAAAATAGCCTGATAAGATCAAAAAACGAATCATTCTTTACACCACCCATGCATAAATTGAAACGACGATTGCGACTAAACCAACTAAAGAAGCGATAAAACGCCCCGAAAAGTACCGCTTCATCATCAACAGGTTTTTAATATCTACCATTGGACCAAAAACCAGGAAACCGACGACTGGTCCAGTGCCGAATAAACTCAACAACGAAGAGCCGATAAAGGCATCTGCTTCGGAACATAGGGATAACGTTAGTGCCAACAACAGCATGACGAAGACCGCTAACAGCTTCGTGGAGCCTAATGTCAGCATCAAACCAGTTGGCAGATAGGTCTGCATCGCTGAGGCAATCAACGCACCAATGATCAAATAACGCCCAGTATCGAAAAACTCATCCAAACTATGCTGCAGCAAATGACGAATCTGCCGAAGGAGCGGATGACTGCTCTTTTCCGTTTGATGGTGGGCGTGATCATGCCCCTGATGGTGTGGGTGAGCTGCCTGCTCATTCCCGCCACTTAATTGATTGGCAAGCCGTGTTTTTAAGATCTCTTGTTTGTTAAAATACGCCAGCCAGATCCCCACGACCATTGCGACCAATAAGCTGCCCAGTACACGCAAAAAGGCGAACTTCGCGGAATTTCCAAAGGCAATGAATGTAGAAAAAATCACGATAGGATTGATGATCGGTGCAGTCAGCATAAAGGCAAACGCCGTATACACTGGAACCTCTTTTTTTACGAACTGATTAACGATCGGTACGATCCCACATTCGCAGGAAGGAAAAAAGACCCCCAGACCACAACCAACTGTGATCGATGCCAATTTGTTTTTTGGTAAGAGTCTCGTGACTCTTTCTGGCGTCAAGAAGACTTGTAAGGCACCTGAGATCAAGCAGCCCAATAGGACAAACGGCAAGGCTTCAATGACGATAGATAAAAAAATAACACTCATTTGCAGGACAGAATTCGGTAATGCCTGAAACATAACTTTAACCTTCTTTATCAATAAATTCGAAACGCTGGAATTACTATACGTTTTTTCCTTTTTTTATACAACGTTTTTTTTAAAGCAGCCTATTTTTTTAATCGTTGCTTTAGATTTCCCTTATCTTTGAATCCTTCTTACTCACCTAAGCGATCAGCTGCTAGCAGATATTTTGACTTTTCCTCAAGAACAGCGTACATTTTCCATGGAGGAATGACTTATGCAAAAAAATCAACCGATCCAAGAGCAGCTCGCCCAACAACCGTTGGCACTACTCTATCTCTCTCAACCGAATTGCAGTATTTGTGTTGCGGACAAACCACGCATCCAAAAACTGGCACAAACCCAACAACTCCCCCTATTTACCATCAACACGCTGGCAGAGCCAGAAGCAGCCAGTTTATTTTCGGTCTTGACGGTTCCCGTCGTCCTCTTGTACGCGAATGGGAAAGAAGTGCATCGTGAAGCCCGCATCATCGATTTCACACGTTTGACTCAACAAATCTTGCGGTATCAAGAAGCGCTCACAAGCGTTGAAGAGCAAGATTCCTACGAATCACTTTTTGACCAGTTAGACGAGTAAGTTCAGTGGTGAAAATGCAAAAAACAGCTGTCAGATCGTTGTGTATACTACGATCTGGCAGCTGTTTTGTTGGTTCCTATTTATATGATGCGATTATTCGCTTAGTGATGGTTCTTCTACTGGCTCTTCATGGGACAAGACGTTGCCTGAATGCAAGAAATAAATCAATGTTTGCAATTCATTGGTTAAGTCAACGTTTTGAATCAGCACGCCTTTTGGTGCAGTGATCCGTGCAGGTGTAAAGTTCAAGATTCCTTTAATGCCAGCTTTCACAAGCTCGTTCACTAAATCTTGTGAATGTTGTGCGGGAACCGTCAAAATAGCCACATCGATCTGCTGGATCTTCACTTGTTCCTTCATGTCATCCATTGGATAGACCGGCACACCATCTACGATTCGACCAACTAGATCTTCGTTGACATCAAATGCGGCACTGATCCGAATGCTGTTGCTTTGGTGAAATTTGTATTTCAACAAGGCGCTCCCCAAGTTTCCGACACCGACTAAAGCTACATTCGTCATGTGGTCTTCGTTCAATGTCTTCGCAAAGAACTGCATCAAGCTTTCAACATCATAGCCATAGCCGCGTTTTCCTAATTCACCAAAGTAGGAAAAGTCGCGGCGGATCGTCGCACTATCAACTTGAACAGCTTCACTTAGTTCGGTCGAAGAAACTTTTAATTTGCCAGCTTGGTGCAAAATACGCAAGTAACGATAATATAAAGGCAATCGCTTCGCTGTTGCCTTTGGAATTTGATGATCTTTCAAAGAATACTCCCCCATTGTGAAAAATTCACTTGTGATGAAGCTATCATAACAAATATATTGTTCAAAAATCAATTTGAATGCTCATAATTTGAAATATAAATTTTATAATGGTAAAATCAAACTTTTTCCCAATCGCCGTTTCCCTTAAAATATGATAGACTTGTAGTATTGTAACCTTGATACAGACAAGTTTCTTAAAGATAGGAATGACATACACATGATTTTATTACAAGCCAACCAAATCGCCCGTCTTTTCGGAGCCGAGGTTTTATTTGAAAATATCCAATTAGAGATTGCCAGCAATTCCCGAATCGCGCTTGTTGGGCGCAACGGTGCTGGTAAATCAACGCTACTGAAAATTATTGCTGGACTCGAAAGTCCTGATAAAGGAACGATCGCTAAAAACAAGACCGCTACGATGGGCTACTTAGCTCAAGATACCGGACTTGCTAGTCAGGCCACCGTTTGGGAAGAAATGCTAGGAGCTTTTGCAACGGTTCGGCAGATGGAGCAGCGCATGCGTACCTTAGAGATCGCCATCTCCGAAGCAGATCCTGCTGCTGACTCTGGCAATCTCCTGAAAGAATACGACCAATTGCAGCATGAATTTGCAGAAAAAAATGGCTATGGCTATGAAAATGAGATTCGCTCCGTCTTGCACGGTTTTCAGTTTGATCCTTCTTTTTACACGCAAGCCATCAATACCCTTTCTGGTGGTCAAAAAACCCGCTTGGCATTAGCAAAAATGCTGCTGCAAAAACCTGATATCTTGATCCTCGATGAACCGACCAACCATTTAGACATCGAAACGTTATCTTGGTTGGAAAACTATCTACAAGGATATGCCGGTGCATTGCTGATCGTTTCCCATGACCGTTACTTCCTAGACAAAGTCGTCAACGAAGTCTACGAACTGAGTCGCCAAAAAATGCGCCACTACAAAGGCAATTACAGCCGCTATTTGACCCTGAAAGCGGAGCAGTTGCAAAGTGAATGGAAAGCCTTTGAAAAGCAGCAAGAAGAAATCAATAAACTGGAAGACTTTGTTGCCCGCAACCTTGTCCGTGCCTCTACCACCAAACGCGCGCAAAGCCGCCGTAAGCAATTAGAGAAAATGGATCGGCTGGATCGCCCGCAAGGAGATGAAAAATCCGCCCACTTCCTTTTTTCCATTGAAAAGCCTTCAGGAAATGTTGTGATGCAAGTAGAAAATGCCGCTATCGGTTATTCTGAAGAAGAAGTCTTATCGGCGCCCATCGACTTAGATGTTCGGCGCAAAGATGCGATCGCTTTAGTAGGACCGAATGGGATCGGCAAATCAACCTTACTGAAATCGCTGATTCATAAAATCCCCTTTATTCAAGGAAAGGTCCATTTTGGCGCCAATGTCTCAATCGGGTACTATGACCAAACTCAATCCGATCTGCATTCAACCAAAACGATCCTCCATGAGCTTTGGGATGACCACAGCACCACACCTGAAGTCGAGATTCGCAATATATTAGGCAGCTTCTTATTTTCTGGAGAAGATGTTGAAAAGCCGATCACGCTGTTAAGCGGTGGCGAAAAAGCCCGTGTCGCTTTGGCAAAATTAGCCATGGACCATGACAATTTCTTGATTTTGGATGAGCCAACCAACCATTTAGATATCGACAGCAAAGAAGTCTTAGAAAATGCGCTGATTGATTATGAAGGCACGTTGTTCTTCGTATCTCATGACCGCTACTTTATCAATCGAATCGCCACCAAGGTCGTGGAACTGTCTGAAAAAGGCAGCAAGCTCTATCTAGGCGATTACGATTATTATTTAGAAAAGAAACAAGAAGAAGCTGAGATCGCAGCAATGTTGGAAGCAAAAACAACCGAAACCACCCTCTCAGCGGGCAAGCAAAACTTTGTCCAAAGCAAAGAACAGCAAAAAGCCGTTAGAACCTTACAGCGTAAAGTCGCCCAAATCGAAGAAGAACTTGCCGCAATAGAAGAAACGATCCAACAACTGGAACAAGACATGACCGCACCAGATGCGTTGAATGATCATGTCAAATTGACCTCGTTGAATCAAGCATTAGAACAAGCCCGCACTGAACAAGAAGCCCTATTAGAAGCATGGGAAAGCACTAGCTTAGAACTAGAGGCATTTGAAAGTTGATCGTGGAATCGGTCTGTAGGCCGATGACAAGCGCCCCCTCCTTTGTTTTACTTAAAAGAACAGGATGAATACTTACGATTCGTAAAACAAGGAGGGAAAAATGCAAAAACAGACAGATGTTTATCGAAAGCGTCGGCCAATGGTTGTTTTGGCAGGATTGGTGTTGATTTGGATAGGGTTCAATCGAATCTCTCATCACGTGTTGTACGGAGAGTTGTCCGAACACGTGCACACCGTCGTTGCCTATGATGAGAGTTATGACGACGAATATGTTTATTCTCAGGCTATCTTTAGTGATGACATCAATGCTTATTTATGGGAAATGGACATCACAACACCGATTTTCTTGCAGACGAACGAAGATTGGGCAGATAGATCCTATGGCAATGACGGCAGCCAAACCTTAGCAGAAAACGGCTGTGCGATTGCTTCTCTTGCGATGGTTCAATCCTATCTTGAAGGCTATCCCATTTCGCCATTGGAAGTCCTCGATTGGGCAGGAGATCATTATTACGTTGACGGCCAAGGAACGGACTGGCGGATTTTTTCTGATTTTGCCGATGCAAACGGCTACAACTATTATGATCTTGGCACAGATCTAGCCAGCGTTGAAGCTTACTTGCAACAAAATCATCCCGTCATCGTTTCTGTGACTCCAGGGGAATTTACAGATGGCGGCCATATTATGGTCTTAGGTGGAATGATGGACGATCAAGTGTTTGTCTTAGATCCCAATGATGATCCAGAAAAATCCCATTACGCTATCTATTACACACTAGATGAAATCGCTAATCAAAGCTTACGCTTTTGGACCTTCAGCTGATTGATCGAAAAAAGTCCCCTTTCGGGGCTTTTTTCTTTGTCGTGGCGTAGGCAGCAACTGGATCTTACTTTTTTAATAAAAAAACCATTCTTTCTCCCCTTAGGAATCCGCTTTCTATTATAATGGAAGAAAGAAAGGTGTGAAGTCTATGAAAATCGGTATCCCAAAAGAAATCAAGAACAATGAAAATCGTGTGGCATTGCCGCCCTCGGGAGTCTATGAGTTAGTCCAAGACGGACACGAAGTCTTCGTTGAACAAGGCGCTGGTGCAGGATCAACCTTTTCTGATCAAGCGTATCAGGAAGTCGGCGCTACGATTACTACCTCTGAAGAGGTTTGGGCCTCTGAATTGGTTATGAAAGTCAAAGAACCTTTACCAGAAGAATACCCCTTTTTGCATGAGGGACTGGTTTTATTCACCTATTTCCACGTAGCCACCAATCAACAGCTTGCTCAAGCGTTGATCGACAGCAAAGTGATCGCTGTTGCTTATGAAAACGTCCAGCTGGCGAACGGCACCCTGCCTCTGCTGTCCCCCATGAGTGAGATCGCTGGAAGAATGTCTGTTCAAATCGGCGCACAATTTCTCGAAAAAATATATGGCGGAAAAGGGATCCTGCTTTCAGGTGTTCCCGGTGTCCGTCAAGGTCGGGTAACGATCATTGGTGGTGGCGTTGCCGGTGAGAATGCCGCGAGAGTCGCTGTAGGTTTAGGCGCACAAGTGACGATTTTAGACGTTTCGATCCCACGCTTACAAGAGCTGGATCGACAGTTTTCTGGTCAAGTTCAAACCTTGTATTCCAATCGCTTGAATATCGAACGAACGATCCAATCCGCAGACTTGGTGGTAGGAGCCGTCTTATTGCCAGGACAAAAAGCCCCGTGCTTAGTGACCCGCGACATGGTGAAACAGATGCCTGAAAAATCCGTGATCGTCGATATTGCCATTGACCAAGGCGGAATTTTTGAGACCGAAGACAAAGTCACTACCCACGACGAGCCAACCTATATCCGGGAAGAAGTTATTCACTATGCAGTCGCGAATATGCCAGGTGCTGTGCCGCAAACGGCAACCATCGCATTGAGCATTGCCACCTTACCGTATGCCCAGCAGCTAGCGAACGATCCTTTAGCAGCGTTGCGAGAAAATCAGGCACTTGCCAAAGGGGTCATCGCCTATGAGGGCGCATTTACTTCAAAAGAAGCCGCTCACGATCTGTCATTGCCTTTTACCGATCTATCGGAATTGATTTGAGTCACTCTCCCACAATAAAACCAGCAGCCGCACAAGTAATTCGCGGCTGCTGTTTTGCTTTCTATGAGAATTTCCTTTTTTGGGTAGCATGGGCTTTGGAAGTATGCTATATTCATACTTAAAAAAATTCGACCTAGACAGGAGGAACACTGTGCTTACTCAACAACAAATCCAAGCATTTCCCAAAGTAGAACTTCACTGCCACCTCGACGGTTCCATTCTTCCAGAAACATTGATCGCCATCGCCAATCAGCAAGAACTACCGATCGAGCAAGACATAGAAGCTGTGAAAGCACAGATGCAAGCCCCCAAAGATTGTCATGACCTGAGGGATTATCTTCGCTGCTTTGATTTCGTTCGGCCGTATTTGCAAACACAAGAAGCGTTAGCAGCTGCCGCCTATGATGTGATGGAACAAGCCGCTCAAGATGGGGTCGCTTATATTGAGATCCGCTTTGCTCCCAGCTTATCGATGGACAAAGGACTCACTTGCAGCCAGACCATCCAAGCCGTGATCGAAGGCATCGCACGAGCAGAAGAACGCTACCCAATCAAAGGCAATGTTTTGATCATTGGGATGCGTCAAGAAGACCTACCAGCTATTACGGCGATTTTTGATGAAGCGATCGCTCTTACCGATGAAAAAGTCGTCGGTATTGATCTGGCAGGTCCAGAAGAAGACGGGTACGTCCCTGATTTAGCTGCCAGCTATCAAGTGTTCCTCAAGAACCAAAGTGTCCAGCTGACCTTACATGCAGGCGAATGTGGCTGTGTGCAAAACATTTATCAAGCCATCGAAAGCGGTGCGCAGCGGATTGGCCACGGCATCGCCTTAAAAGGAGATCCTACTGCTCAAGCGTTTGTTCGAGAACAAAATCGCTGTATCGAAGGCTGCCCTACCAGCAATGTTCATACGCGTGCGATCCCCGCATACTCGGCATACCCATTAAGAGAATGGCTAAAAGCTAAGGTCCCTTTTTGTTTGAACACCGATAACCGAACGGTCTCAAACACGACATTGACCAATGAATACCTGCAAATGGCTCATCATTGCGACATGTCCGAATCAGAGATGCGCTTCTTAAACGAAACTGCCGCTCAGCATTCCTTTGCGGAAGCTTCCGACAAAGCGGTACTCTTGAAAAAAATTCAAGAATGGCAATTCTAATAAACATGGACGCTAGTGATCCCTACTGGCGTCCATGTTTATTTCCAAAACGATCAACTCTCTTTCCTTCACGCAAAGAAGAGCCGATCGATCCGTGTTAACCCCACCTTACCTCACATTTTCTATTATTATAAAAATAAAAAAGCTGTTTAGATGAAAGCTCATCCTAAACAACTTTTCTATGCTAGATAAAAATTTGTATTCAATGTCAGCGTCTTTGAAGAAAAGTGGGCAATTACTCCCATTTTCTCTTAGTCAATCATCTATATTGGATAGCAAATACAAACAAAATCAACAATAAAAACAAGAACGCTGACACTAGGATCGCTAATAGTGAAAAGCGTTTTTTTATCTCATGATTTAATTCTTCTTGAAAGGAATGTTTCATAGACTTTTCTCCATAATAGTTATCAATAGTTGTATCATACCACACTAATGATAACGCTTTCTACATTGTCTTTACTTTACCAAATTCTTCATGGGCAGATAATGCAGATCCAATTTCATTTTTGGACGTTCGCCTTAACGTCTATAAAAAAACTTCACAGTAGTACCCATTCTAAGAGGTACCACTGCAAAGTTATATGTTCTTCTAATTTCCGTTATTGAAAGTATGAATGCCAATCGATCTTATAGCCGATCCCCATTTGAAGCGATCACTTTTTTATACCACTCAAAGGATTTTTTCTTGGTTCGTTTCAAGGTGCCATTGCCTTGATCGTCTCGATCCACGTAGATAAAGCCGTAGCGTTTACTCATTTGACCCGTGCTGGCTGCTACAAGATCAATACACCCCCAAGTAGTATAACCAAGTAGTTCCACGCCATCGATCATCACTGCATCTTTGAAGGCTTGAATATGTTTTTTTAAATAGTCGATCCGATAATCGTCTGCGACAAACCCATTCTCATCAGGGGTATCGATCGCCCCTAACCCATTTTCTACGATAAACAACGGTTTTTGATAGCGATCATACAATTGATTCAATGAATTTCTCAGTCCTAACGGATCAATTTGCCACCCCCACTCAGTCGATGATAGATGTTCATTTTTAATTGATGGAAAGAGATTCCCTGTCGCTTGCGCATAGTCTTCTGGGTGGGCACTGACCGTTCGCGAACAGTAATAAGAAAAACTGACAAAATCAACAGGGGAAGCCGCTAAAATCGCCTCGTCCTCAGGTGTTATTTTGATTGTTAAGCCTTCTCGCTCAAATTTTTTCAAGGCATAATTGGGGTATTTGCCTCGGGCTTGCACATCGATAAAGAAATACCCTTCGCGATCACGATTGATTACTTCTTGGTAATCTTCAGGTCGGCAAGTATAAGGATAATGACTGCCGCCAGCCAGCATACAACCAACTTGATTGGTCGGATCGATTTCATGAGCCTTTTGGGTTGCTAAGGCACTGGCGACTAACTGGTGATGCGCTGCTTGGTATTTGATTTCTTGACGATTGTCCCCTTCTTTAAAGACGATCCCGCCACCTACAAAGGGCTGATGCAGCAAAATATTGGTTTCATTGATTGTCAGCCAATATTTGACCAACCCGCGATAGCGTTGGAAGACGGTTTCCGCATAAGTCACATAGAAATCAATGAGTCGGCGATTTTTCCAGCCACCAAATTCCTTGATCAAATGCAGCGGAACATCGAAGTGGGCAATCGTGACTAATGGCTCGATTTGATGTTTTCTCAATTCTTTGAAGATTTTCTCATAAAAAAGCAGTCCTTCTTCGTTGGGCGCTTCGTCATTGCCATTTGGAAAAATCCGTGACCAAGAAAGTGACATCCGATACACGTTAAAACCCATTTCGGCAAAAAGGGCAATATCTTCCATATAATGGTGGTACATATCAATGGCCGTTTGGGCTGGATAAAAAGAATCTTCCTGCCATTCCAACATTTCCAGTTCACCAGCAGCGACCTTTGCGCGATCAGGACCAGTTGGTAAGAGATCGACATTTGATAAGCCACGTCCTCCTGCTAATACGCCTCCTTCTGCTTGATTGGCAGCCGTTGCACCACCCCATAAAAAATCATCTGATAATCCCATGTTATTTCCTCCTAAACTTTGACTACAAGTACTTCCTCTTCTTTAGCTACCAATCCTTCCTTCACAAGTTCGACTGCGGTATATTGTGGTGTATTGGTAACGATGATCGGTACTTGTGTGACATATCCTGCAGCTTTTATCTGCTGTACATCGAACATCAGCAGTCGCTGCCCTTTTTTAACTTTTTGCTCTGCTTCTACTAACGCATCAAAATACTGACCATTTAGTTCCACTGTGTCTAAACCGACATGGATCAACAATTCAATTCCCGTGTCTGAAACCAAGCCAATCGCGTGTTTGGTAGGAAAAACAGCAGCGACTTTTCCATCAAAAGGCGCAATGACTTCACCGATGGGTTCATCGACCGCAAATCCTTTTCCGAGTGCTTCAGAAGCAAATGCGTCATCTTTGACTTGATTCAGTGGCATCACGGTTCCTGGTACAGGATTGATCAATAGGGTATCTTCTAAGACTACTGCTTTCATATCTGGAACATCAATTGTCACTTTTGTTTCATATTTGAAACTTAAGACATAGGTAACGACCGCACTCACCACAGCTGCAATCACCAATGCGATAATGATATTCCAAAAATAGCGCATCGTATCATCACCGATATATAGTAAGACTGCTGGGAGACCAGACGAACCGGTCGCAAAGCGATGCGTATTGGTCAAGCCAGCATACAAACCACCAGAAGCCCCACCGATCATTGCTGCAACTAACGGATATTTTTTTGGCAAATTGATTCCATATAAAGCGGGTTCAGTAATCCCCATGTAGGCAGTGATCGCCCCTGATACCGCCAACTGCTTAGTCTTTTTCTCTTTCGTACGCAATGCGACAACTGCTACTGCGGTTGCTTGAGCAATGTTTGAGACCAATGCCCCTGGACCAAAAATACTGTCATACCCAAGTTCTGCCATTTGCATCACCCCTAAAGGAGCAATCCCATTGTGCAAACCAAACATCACCATGATTGGTAAAAAGCCCCCAATCAAAACCGCTGGAACCCAGCTAGCATGGACACTTAAGAAGGTAAAGAAAGTTGCCAAATAGCCACCCAAGATACTACCGATCGGTCCAAATAGCGAGAAGGCTAATGTACCCATTATCAAGAATGTTAGCATTGGAACAAAAACCAGTTCTACTGATTTTGGAATCACTTTGTTCAAAAACTTTTCGACATACGATTGGAAAAAAATCACGATCAGGATCGGAATAACTGATCCCGTATAGTTTGCTAATGTAAAAGGAATAACCCCAAAAAAGTGAACGGGTTCGCCTGCTGTGACCAAGGCACCCCAATTAGGATGCATCATCATAGCAGCCACTGAAGCCGCTAAAATCGGATTGCATCGCAATTTTTGTGCCACAGTGAAGGCCAGGATCATTGGTAAGAAGAAGAAAACACCATCTGCAAAAAGATTCAGCATGTAATAGGTTTGCGAATCAGCGGTGATCACATCAAAGACGATCAACAAAGCCAAAACTGCCTTAACCATTCCAGCACCGGACAATGCCGGAATAATTGGTTGAAACGTTCCTGCCACAAAATCGATCACTGCAGCTGCCGGTCCTTTTTTCTCCCCAGGCACTGACGTCCCTGATGATTGAAGCGAAACCAATTTTGTGACTTCTTCATAGACATCTTTGACATGTGTTCCAATCACGACTTGATGTACCCCTGCGTTATTGATGTATTTGGCAACCCCATCGAGTGCCTCTAATTCTCCTTCATCTATACGCTTTTCATCTTTGACTTTAAAGCGTAATCGTGTTTGACAATGATAGGCATCCGTGATATTTTCTTGTCCCCCCAGATACTGGACGATTTTTTTTGCTAATGATTGATAATTTTCACTCATACATTCCACCCCTAGATAAATTTCAAAGAAAATCTATGTTGTATGTGCTTACCGGTATAACATACTGTTCTTTCTGCCAGCAATGTACCATTTTTAGAGAGCGGTTCCAATCTTTTTTCTTAAAGACGAAATGGATTTCATCTTTTCATTAAATACCGCTCTTTTTTCGAAATTTATTCCACGAAAAGCCCCCGCATTGCCTTGACGAAGCCAGGAGAAACAATGGTATAATTTACTCTATGAATGCGACACTTTTGAATTGTGGCAATCAAAAACAATCGATGAGCGCACGCCATAGAATAATCATGTAAAAAAAGGCGGCACAATACTCTCTTAAAATTACTGGAACTGCAGCTTCTTTCCCCCAAACCGTTGAAGCACCTCATAATGGAACAACGATTCAGCATAGCCTGTTACGAACGGCGATGCTGCGTTGGATTAAAAAAAAACAGGCGAAGGGAACGAAAAAAATGACAAACGCAAAACAAGCAATCCCTCCAAAAACGATTGTCTTTAACGAAAAAGCTTTTCAAAAAACGGATCAAACAATCATTCGATGGTTAGGAAATTCCGGCATTCTTTTAAACAGCCGGGGTACTTGTATCATGGTCGATCCGGTCTTAGAAGGATTTGACCTGCCGTTACTGATCGATCTGCCAATCAAACCGTCGGCAGTTCCTCACTTAGATGCGGTATTGATCACCCATTCGGATAACGATCATTACAGCATTCCGACAATTGACAAATTCGTTTCTGTTACCGACAGCTTTCATGGACCCAAGTATGTCGCCGAACTTATAAAAGAGCACTTTCATGTTACTGCCCAAGGCCACGATATCTATGATTCATTCACCGTGAAGAATTTGACGATTTCTTTAACAAAGGCGTATCACCTTTGGCAAAATGAAACGACAAAATTTGATCGTGTCTTCCAAATTGAGGACTATTGTGGCTTTTGGATCGATACACCTGATGGCTCCTTGTGGATTCCTGGAGATTCTCGTCTTTTACCAGAGCAATTAGAGATGCCTCAGCCAGATGCGATCTTGTTTGACTTTAACGACAACGCGTGGCACATCGGCTTTGAGAATGCCGTCAAGCTGGCAAACACCTATCCGCATGCTGAATTGATCCTCTCCCATTGGGGAACAGTGGATGCTCCGCATATCGATGCCTTTAATGGGGATCCTGAAGCTTTGTACGATCGGATCGTCAATCCAGAGCGGATTCGTCTTGTCGCTGCCGGTGAGCCAATCGAATTGAAATCAACCACTCCTAACAATGTACAATAGGGAAAAAGGACCACACCATATTCGGTGCGGTCCTTTTATTCTTCTGCCATCTCTTTAAACGTCGTTTTTCGGCTCGTCTCTAAAAAACGAGCATTGGTGATTTTCATTTGGATATTTTCCTGATAATCGAGGGAAAATATCTTAGCAAACAAAACTGTCAAAAGGAACTGAATCGATTCTTCTGTGGAAAAATTTCCGATTTTGGAATACAGTTTTTCTCGGCTAGCAATCGTCAAGACGATCGTCGAATAGTCCCGCAAATAGTTCTCTCCACCACTCGTAATACTGATAATCGGCACACCATTTTTCAACAATGTTTTCACATTTTTCATAGGATACGTTTCTGAATTATTACCAGAATAAGAGATCAGAATGGCACAATCCTTTGGGGTCAGCGTATTAGAAATCAAGCCAGATTCATCCGCATCTGCAAGAAAGGCTTTTTTATGGATCGTGTTTAAGTTGCGTTTAAACAGCTGTCCGAAATAAGAATTTGGACTACGCCCATAGATGACGATGGTTTGAGCGCCATTGATGAGCCTCGCAGCTTGATTCAGGTCTTTTACGGTCATAAGTGCCGCTGTTTCTTTAATCGTTTGCATACGCAAGTTCGCCAAGTTTTCAATGATTTCTAATGTGTCTGCAGCTTCATCAAAAGGAATGTTCACATCGATTGCTGCTGACCCATCATCAAAATGAGCCAATTCGTGCATGAAGGCATATACAAATTCTTTCCAACCAGAAAAGCCAAAATATTTTGCAAAACGGACCAGCGTCGGCTTGGAAGTATGGGTCAGTTTTGCGATTTCTTCCATACTATACTCACTAACTTTTTCTCGATTGCTTAATAAAAAGTCACCAATCGTTCGTCTCGCATCATTTTGTTTAAACGCTGCTTCTTCAATTTTTTGAAAAAGATACATTTGGTTCTCCCCTCTGATTGACGCCGGCAGTTTGTCTAGTACGCTCAACTCATCATTGTTTCTTTTTATTATAAGCGATGAGAAGGATGAAATGAAGATGGAAAAACGAGGATCAAGCTAGCTTTCGCCTATCCTCGTTCAAAATACAGAAAGTATTTATTTCCCAAAAAAGCTAGAACACCAATCAAGCACAACAAGCCCCCTGATAGAATCATCTGCATCCCTGCTGTTTCATTGCCGCTGACTAGTATCAGCAAGCGCGATGCATAAGGTGCTAACGTGACCCTTAAATTGTAAGCAACGATCGAGACGATCGTGCCAAACTTAGCTTCCGCTTCACCACCAGTCGTCAGCAAGTGGGTGAAAAAAGGCATGATGTTGCGAAAGGCAAAGCCTAGTAGTAGAGAACAACCCAAGAGCAGCCCCACCGTCTGCAAGGGATACGTCAAATAGATGCTGCTTCCTGCAAGCAATGCCGCAATGGGTAGCAACCAGCGATGTAGGCGGCTATATATCAAGCCAAAGGCATTGCCTGCGATAAATGCCCCCGTCGCAATGGCGGCGATCATGTTACTGCCATCGGTCGCATCACCGATTCCTTTTTCCAACAACAACGGGGTGATCTGCAGATTGTAGTTGATAAACAAGATAACGATTAGAAACAAGAGCACCCCCAAAACAAATGACTTTTGTTTCCGTTCTTTTGAAACCGTCACGTTCGCTATCAGAGCCGCATCAGTGTTCGCTTTTGTTTCGTTGGGAATAAACACCTGAACAAAAAAGAGACTGATCAAGGCAAAGCCATAAACGAAGAAAGAGATCTCCCAACTGATCTTCACTAGCTGCCCTACCAGCAAAGTCATAAAGATACCGCCTAAACCACCGACGGCACTTTCTAACCCAAGAGCCTTGGCTTTCTTTTGCGGCTCATTTTGAAACAACAAACTAATCATTTGAATCGCCAAACGATTGAATAAGCCGATCCCAAAGCCAAGAATCGCGCGCGAAAGAAACAAGACGGGAAAGCTCCCCTGATACCATGCCGGCAGCGTGCCAAAAATCGCCACAATGACCAAGCCGGTGACCATCGTGTATTTTTTACCGATCCTTTTTTCGATCATGCTGGTAGTAAAAATCCCCAGCAAAAGAAACAATGACGGAATCGTGGTCAGTAACCCGACGTAGACCGCATCTACTTCTGGAAAGCTTGCCGCAATTGCGGGAACATTGGCAGAAATCGCCGGTGCCGAATAGACGACCATTGCCACCGACAACAGTGCCAACAACTTCATTGAAAAAAATTTCATAGTTACCCCTTTTCTTTTTTCAAAATACTTTTTTATTTTCTCTGAGCTCAACCGGATAAGACACCAAAGCAATCTTTTCCTACCTCTTTATTATTTGCTGGATCGCCAGCATTTGACCAATGCTTCCTACGCTGAGGCTTTATGCTTGAAAAGCATTGGTCTTCTGCATTTGCTGCAGATCGTCACCGATAGTCTGCGAAAAAACCTTGCAGTCTGTTTTTCTGCAAGGTTTTCTTCGATCATTCATTTTTTAACAATCCTATCAGCCACACAAGACACCCTAAGAGAACTTATTTCTGCAGCTGTTCTATGACATCTTTCGTAATTGCCTCAGCAGTGATACCAAGTTCGGATAAAACGTCCGCTGCTCGGTAGTTATCATAAAATTTCTTTTCTAAGCCATAGTTTTTGACGGCAATCTCACGATCACCAAGATAGCTGGCAATCATTTGTCCATAGCCGCCCTCTCGTATGCCGTCTTCCAACGTGACAACGAGTTTATGCGCTCGTGCCACAGCATCCAGCAACTCTTTGTCGACCCCTGAAATAAACTTAGGATTGATCACCGTTGGGGTAATTCCATGTTGCATTTTCAATTGTTCTGCGATCTCTTCCGCTAGCGCATAAAAGTTCCCAACACCGACGATGGCTACCTGCGTGCCAGCTTGAGTCACTTCATTTTTTTGATCGCTATAGTCAGTAGAGACTGCTACTGCCGTTTCGTTGACAGGTCCAACCGGTACCCGGATCGCAACTGGTGCGTTGGTTTGTTCCAGCGACCAATCCAACATTGCCAGATATTCTTCTTTAGAGGTTGGCGCAAGATAAATAAGGTTGGGAATATGTGCCAAAAAGGGGATATCAAAAATTCCCAAATGGCTCTCGTCATTCATGCCGTGGATCGATGCACCGTATACCAGAATCGTTCCAGGCAGATGATTTAAGGCCAAATCATGGGAAATTTGATCAAAACTACGTTGCATAAAGGTAGAAAAAACGGCCCAGACAGGTTTCGCTCCATTTTTTGCTAACCCAGCAACCATCGATACCGCATGTTCTTCTGCAATACCCACATCTACAAATTGTTTACCTGCTTTTTCTCGTTGTTCTGGAGAAAAAAGCAGCATCGGTGTACCAGCATTTACTGCCACAACTTTAGGATCTGTCGCCATTTTTTCTAATAAATAATCCGTCGTTAAGCTGTTGTAGGTTACTTGATTGCCGCCAGCAGAAATATATTCGCCTGTTTCTAGATGAAAGGGACCACCTGCATGAAACTTTTCACGATTTTCTTCCGCAAACTTGAAGCCTTTGCCTTTGATCGTATGAATGTGTAATAAAACAGGATGATCAATGTCTTTCACTTTTTCAAATAAAGCGATCAAGGCAGCGAGGTCATTTCCTTCATCTAAATAGTGGTACTCAAAACCAATCGCTTTGAACAGATTGTCTGCTGCTTGCCCCTTGGTTTCCCGTAATGCCCGCAAATTCTGGTACATCCCCCCATGGTTTTCTGCAATCGATTGGTCATTGTCGTTGAGGATCACGATAGTATTGGTGCCTAATTCCACAATATTGTTCAAGCCTTCAAACGCTAAGCCACCTGATAGAGAACCATCGCCAATCACGGCAACGACGTTATACGTTTCATTTTTTAGGTCACGGGCTTTCGCCACACCATTTGCCAACGAAACTGAGGTGGAGGTATGACCGACCGTAAAGAGATCGTGCTCGCTTTCTTTCGGATTCGTGTAACCAGAAACCGCATCATACTGCGTAGCATCAAGAAAAGCATGGGCGCGTCCCGTCAGCATTTTATGGATATAGGTCTGATGAGACACATCAAAAATCAGCTTATCGGTGGGGGAATCAAAGACCTTATGCAACGCGATCGTCATCTCAACCATCCCCAGATTAGGGCCATTGTGCCCTCCATGGTGACTGATTTTTTCCAATAAAGCAGTTCGTGCTTCTACTACCAGTTCTTGAAGTTGCCCACTGGTCAATTCTTTTAACGCTTTGGGGCTTTTGATTTTTTCTAATAACATGTACGTACCTCCTGTAAAAATATTCGAATGATTCGTGCGTTTGCTCACAAGAAAAAAGACACGAAGTCGAAATGAGTAGATCGTTCTCTAGAATAAAAAAAGCGGCAATCGGAGCTAGACGCTCTTTTTTAAATTCCTGTCAAACCAAGGAATAGCAAGTTATCCTGAAGGGAAATTGTGATTTTTCTTAGTTTCAACAATTGCTGCTCATTTCTTCTATCTAAAAAGATACCACCTAGAGTTGACTTTAGGTCAAGTGATTTTTGTGAATTTATTCTATTTTGATCTTATCTTTACTGCATGCCCGCCATAATGATACAAAAAAAGATAAGAAGCGCTTGCTTCTTATCTCGGGTTTTACTTGTTCAATGGTCATTCTTAAGAAACCTAAATTTTTTCATTGACCGCTTAATCTTCTTTCTCTAAGCCAACAAGCACTCGCTGTTTACGGTTCGATTCTTCTGCAACAAAGTTTAAAACTGTTTTCAATTCGCTAGGCGTTGCCTTTTTCTGTAAGATCGAGAAGTTTCGATGATATTTTATCATGATTGTTTCTACTTTTTCTTTCTCAGTCATTGAGCTTCTCCTCCAATTCTTCCTTTGTGTATGTTAATGGCAAAGCGAACGATACATTGTCAACTGACATCAACGTATGAGAATGGCGATTTTGAAAATCTTTTATAAAAATATTAACGGTCACATTTTCTTTAAACAATTCCTTCATTTTAATCAAGTTATATCTTGATTGAAAAAAAGCAGTTATAAAATGTTCTTTAGGAACAAAGCGTCCTTCTATTTTTTCACGTTGCTTCGTATAATTCCAAGCAATAAAAGGATCTTGATAGATATAATAGATAAGCACATCATAATTCTTTTTTAAGCATCGCGCAATATTTTGATCAGCTTTTTTAGTGGCAAATGTCCCATCAAGAATAAAACTATACCCTTTTTTTAAGACTAAATCCAAAGCAGCATCAACAAGCAGTGCGGACCCTCTTTGAAATCGGTACGAATTATTTCCTAGATATCCTGGAAATTCCTTTCTAAATTGATCCGCATCGATCACACATAGATTGCTATTTAACATAGTCAGCGTTTGTGCAGTCTCCGTTTTCCCTGATCCTGGACTACCAGCCATAAAAATAGCTGTTTTATCAGTTTCTACCTGTTTTCCATCAATAACTGATGTAATCAATCTTTTTTTATTTTGTTTTGCATAGATTAAAGAAATATCATTCACCACTCTAAGTACACTCCCTCACTAACATTTATTAACTAACGTCTTACCAAAAAATCAACTTCTCTACCAATGCTTAATAAAGTGGCTTCTTTTATTGTAGTGAAACAAGAATCATTTATTGCGAGAAGTAAGATGGCAAAAATTTCTGTTAATGAACTATACGCAAAAAAAACAGACTACATTTGTCATGCAGTCTGCTTTTCCAGCTTTTTCTTTTTTTAGTGTTTTTCCCAGTGTTTTCAGAAAGATTGTTTTTCTATGCATATAAGAGAATCAATAAAACGGTTCATAGTTTCATGATTATTAACGATATAATCTGGGATTATATCACAATCAGTTTTAGTAGAATTTCTACGATTGACCCATACAGCTTTCCAACCAGCTTTTTTGGCACCAATAATGTCATTCACAAAGGAGTCTCCTACATAATAAGTAGTCTCTCTATTTAGCCTCATGGCCTTTTCAGCATATTGAAATATTTTCAAATCCGGTTTTGAAAAGCCGAGCTTTCCAGATACAAAGATGTTTGTGTCTGGTATCCATTTGTTTAGACCTAACGCTTTTATCTTTTTCATTTGATGATCGGCAGGTCCATTAGTAATAATCCCTAACTGAATACCATTCTTTGAACAGCTATTAAGTGCATCTTTCATTTCAGGTAATAATCGAATTCTTTCTTGATTCATTTGATAATCGATTTGAAAATTTCTTCCCTGCTCATCCGTAATCGCTACCCCAAAATGTTTGAAGGCATTGCGAATGCGATAAATTTGCATGTCGCTAAGGGATAGCAAGCCTTTGGTTGTCTTATCAAAAACTTGATCACTGTACCTCCGACTCAAAGAAAAGAGCTCTTCAATTAGAATATTCCTAAACGAAAAATTTTTCTCATACGCTTGTTTAAATGGAACTAACTGATCATACAGTGTGTCATCAACATCAAAAATGACTGTCGCCATTTTAAATTCCTCCTTAACTAAAAAACCGGAAGAAAACACTCATAGATTGTGTTTTCCCGGTTAGTTAACAAATTATAGTGAATTGTAGGTATCAATGATATTCTCAACAGTAAACCCGTAATTGGTTATTACTGTGTCTCCCGGTGCACTCGCACCAAACCGATCAACTGAAATTGATTTCCCATGTAGACCAACATAGCGTTCCCAACCAAAGCTCGAACCCATTTCTATTGAAACTCGTTTTGTCAAAGAGCTTGGTAATACTGATTCCCGATACTCTTTAGATTGCTTTTCAAATAAATCAAAACTTGGAAGGGAAACAACTGAAACATCTCTTCCTTGTTTCAGTAATTCTTTTTGAGCTTTAATTGCTAGGCTTACTTCAGATCCTGTAGCAATCAATACACCATCTGGCGCTCCTTTAGAAGCATGCTTTGAAAGAACATAACCGCCTCTGGCTACCCCTTCTTCGGCCATTTTTAATGTTCCTTCAAGAACCGGTAAATTTTGTCTACTTAAAACTAATACCGTTGGTGTTTCCTGTGACCTCATAGTAACTTTCCAAGCAGCTACAGTTTCATTGCCATCAGCTGGTCTAATAACATGAACGTTAGGCATACATCTGAGGCTAGCTAATTGTTCAACAGGTTCATGGGTTGGTCCATCTGCTCCAACTGCTATAGAATCATGGGTTAACACATAGATTACTGGAACATTTTGTAATGCACTCAGTCTTATCGCTGCTCTCAAATAATCAACAAACACGAAAAATGTGCCACCATATACTCTTGTCCCGCCATGTAATTGAATCCCATTCATTGCTGCTGCCATAGCGAATTCCCTCACACCAAACCAAATATTTCTTCCACTAGGATTTTCAGGTGTAAACTCATCAGCACTGGCAATCATAGTATTGTTGGATGCTGATAGATCTGCTGAGCCTCCCCAAAAATACGGGATCCCTTTTGCTAATTCCTGAATCGTTTCCTTACTTGTAACCCGACTCGCCGCACTTGTTCCTAACTCATATTTAGGAAGCGTATCGTCCCAGCTTTCAGGTAATCTACTTTCATGAGCAAACTGATAGTGTTTCGCTAAATCAGGATAACTTTTTCTGTACTCTGAAAAGAGAGTATCCCACTCTTTTTCTGCCTTTTTCCCCCTGGATAAGATATGGTGATCAAATTGTGCTCTCGTTTCTTTTGATACAACAAAACTGTTTCTTTCATCGACGCCATAGAATTTTTTAACATTTTTAGCATCTTCTTCTCCAAGAGGAGATCCATGAACTTTTGATGTCCCTTGATTCGCTGAACCATACCCGATTATCGTTTTAACTTCAATTAATGTTGGTCGCTCTACTTCAGATTTGCCTTTTTCAATGGCATGATAAATCATCTCAAGGTCATTCCCGTCTTCAACCAAAATATGCTGCCAACCATAGGCTTGAAATCTTTTTCCTACATTTTCTGTAAATGAGTGATCTGTTGGACCATCTAGTGAGATATCATTTGAATCGTACAATACAATTAATTTCCCTAATTTCATGTGACCAGCCATAGAACATGCTTCTTGTGATACGCCTTCCATCAAATCGCCATCGCCACACAAAGCATACGTATAATGATCGACAATGGGGAAACCTTCTTTATTGTAGGTAGCGGCTAAATGTTTTTCAGCCATTGCCATTCCGACAGCCATCGCAATTCCTTGCCCCAGAGGTCCTGTGGTAGCTTCCACCCCATCTGTATGGTTCACTTCAGGGTGTCCAGGAGTTTTGGAGTCCCACTGACGAAACTGTTTCAAGTCATCCATAGAAACATTGTATCCTGCTAAATGCAATAAGCTATATAGCATTGCTGATCCATGGCCAGCAGAAAGCACGAATCGATCTCGATTTGTCCATTTTTTTGCTGTTGCTGGATTGATTTTCAAAAATCTGCTCCATAAAACATAGGCCATTGGGGCGGCACCCATAGGTAATCCTGGATGTCCTGAATTTGCTGCTTCAATAGCATCAATGCTTAAAGTTCTTATCGTGTTGATTGCTTCTACATCATGATTATTAAACATTTTTCCTCTTCCTTAGACAAGAATAGCTAATCATATGATTAGCCATTCTTGTTCATTCATTATTTTTTAAATGCTTCCCAATCTTTTAAGAAGGTGGCAATGCCTTTATCCGTAAGAGGATGTGACCAAAGACTAAGAAAAAGACTACTCGGGATAGTTGCAATGTGGGATCCTAAATGAGCTACCGATTCCACATGATGCAAATTTCTAATACTGGCCGAAATAATCTCAGTATCGAAGCCATAAAAATCGATTGCTTGTCTTAGCTTTGCAATCAGCTCGTATGCATCTGTGCCAATATCTTCAAGTCTGCCAATAAATGGACTGATGAAGGTTGCACCAGACTTCATCGCTAATAGTCCTTGAGAAAAAGTAAAAATCAGTGTCACATTTGTCTTAATACCTTCTTTTGACAAGACATTGACTGCTTTTAAGCCTTCTTCTGTCATAGGAATCTTCACAACGACATTATCCGCCCACTTTGCAAGTTCTCTTGCTTCAGTGATCATTTCTTCAGCTGTTAAACCGATTACTTCAGCGCTGACAGGACCAGTGACAATCGAACATATCTCTTTAATTACCTCTTCAAAGTCTCGACCTTCTTTAGAAATAATTGTCGGGTTCGTGGTAACACCATCAACTAAACGTAATGAATTAATTTTTTTAATCTCATCTACATTTGCAGTATCTAGAAAAAATTTCATCTTGCTCTCCTAGTTGCCTACCTATTTGGCATTATTTTTGATACGTGTTGTAACACCCTTCAAATTGTAACATTCTGCATAATCCCGAATTGGGCGTTTGATATGATCGACTACATAACGCTGACCATCAATATTGTGCATTTTAAGGTTTGCATACATTTTTTCGATTTCAGCTTTTACTTCGTCATCGTTAAAAGTATAGTGACCAGCAATATCTAAAATTTCTGCTTGGAGTTGTGCATCATTTTGATCCATGATTTGACTAACCGTCAATTCTTTTTGTTCGCCAACCATCCATTTTCTCCAACGCTCACTCTTAATGGCATGTTCAAGCAATACATCACGCGTATTAGAAGCATCTTTAACCAACCCATATTCCACTAACTTTGCTTCGACAGCAGCAAGATTTAAATAAGCACGTGTTTCTTCGGTGCCGTACTGTGGCGCCACATTAGTCGCAGTGATGGATGAAGGAATGTGTTCTAATAAAGTGACATCATCTAAATAATCTCCATTATGTTCTTTCAAACCTACCCCGTATTTTTTAGCCATTTGAGCTAAATCATAAGCATTTTTGAAATGGAAAGTACCTACTTGTTCTGTCTTACGCGTCAATGTTCCCGTTTGTCCAACAATAAAAGTTGGCATTGGTAAGTCCCGTTTTTCTAACTCTTCTTTCAATTTTAAAATAAATGTTTCATAGGTTTCAGTGGATGTTAACCCACCATTTGTTTCCTCTGTCCCTACTTCATAACCAATTTCTGGTAACTTACGGGCTTTACGTTCCTTTTCACAGAAGTCAATCAAATCAACTGTACGTTCGAGTACCGTGTCTAATGGGATTACTTTACCGACTTCAAAGGGATCTTTTGTAGGATCAATCATTAGCAGATCAAAACCAGCTTCTATATCTGCTACATAAGATTTCTTACCTAGTTCCATCGCTTTTTCAGTTGGTAGATGATCATTACGCTCTTTGTCACGTTGCCAAGGTCCGCCATGATCTCGACATAAGTAATAAAGATTGTCATATCCGATGTCTTCGGCTACTTCCTCAACAGCTTTCGCAAAAGTAAATTGATTCCAGCCATTTACATATCCGCCCCCTAGCTCATCAGCATCTACTTGATTACGACTAGCAATAAACATGACAGGATAATCGTCTTCTTTAGATAACTCAAGGGTGGCTTGGACACAATTTTTTGACATTGGTCCAATCCCAAGCAATGTAGCGCTCTCACCAGTTGCTTGCAAATCTAATAACCCTTCTACGACTGTTTTGATCGGTAACTTTTCCATTTCAGTTACATCTCCATTTCTACTGTTAATTTGTTTGTCTACCTTTTACAAGTAAAGTATAGAATCTATTATTCTTTCTGAATATTACATTTTTCTGCAACAAGTGAATGCATGAATCCTCCGACTTGTTGCAGTTTATCCAAAAGAGGTGTTGTTGAATTCCCAGCACGCATTATTTATGATTATTATGGATACTGAAAGATCTTTAAATTATGAGTGACAAAAAGAACGCTTGAGCATCGAATCTTTAAATAAGGGAACGAAAAATCAGCGGAGAGTTCATTCACACTATATAGTGGCGCTTGTCTGCCTTTGTGAGGTCTTCTGCATTTTTATGAAAAGGAGCTATTGAGCTGTATTAAAAAGTCAGTGTTTAAATGTTTAGACCCATTTCTCAAAAAAAGAGACGGGGACAGAAGTGTTAACCTTCGAGAAATAAGGAGGAATACAAGGAAATTACTTTTCAAATTTTGGGTATTTCGACTTATTTCTCGGGGTTGCTTTTCCCGCCGTTTAGACGTGTTTAGAGCGTGGGACAAAAGTGTTTTTTGCTTTTGTCCCACGCTCTCGCTAGTTATTTTTATTTTGTTATTTCTATTTTGCTACTTCTACTTGTTCTGTGTTCTCTTCTTTTTTCTTTCTTTTTTCATCAACTAAGCTTGGTTTTGTAAAATGAAGGATACCCGCTGAAATAGCTGCTCCGACAATGATGGAAAGAGCGTACCACAATTTACCATTCACAACCGGTAAGATAATAAATCCTCCGTGAGGCACTAATGCTTCTACTCCTGTTGCCATCCCCATTGCACCACCTACAGCACTTCCGATAATAATTGCTGGCAGAACTCGTTTGATATCTTTTGCCGCAAACGGAATTGCGCCTTCTGTAATACCAATTAATGACATAAAGAATGCTGAAATTCCTAAATCTTTATCTTCAGCAGTATATTTTTTCCGGTCAATAAATGTCGAAATTGCCATAGCCAATGGTGGGATTGCACAGGCAATTCGGTGGGCGCCATTTGGTCCATACACACCTTCAGCCATCAATGCTAATGTAAAGGCAGTCGCTGTCTTGTTAATTGGTCCCCCCATATCAACTGCTGTCATTGCACCTAGAATCAATCCTAAAATAAGAGCACTACCACCCTGCATTTGACCAAGAACTTTAACCAACCAATCCATTGCTAAACCAATTGGTACAGAAATTACATAAATATAGAACATTCCAAGTACAAAAGTCGTAACTACTGGTACGATCAAGATAGGCATGATCGTTTTGATGGTAGACGGAACTTTCCAAGTTTTGCACCAGCGAACAAAATAACCTGCAGCAACACCCATAATCATGGCTCCAAGAAAACCGGTCTTGACTTGACCTTCACCGATTGGATTATTTGCTACAAACCCTAAAATCATTCCCGGAACTAGACCAGGTTTCCCTGCTAATGAATTTGCAATATACCCAGAAAGTAAAGGAATCATCATCGCAAAACCTGCAGCACCTAAATCATTTAAGTTTTGCATAAAAGGATTAGTGATCTCCATTCCGGTATCAGTTGCTTTCCCGGTAGCTAAAGCGACTGCCAGAAAAATCCCCCCGACAACAACTGATGGCAACATAAAAGAAACCCCTGTATTAAAGGCTTTTTGTAAGTCTTTAAAAATTTTATTCTCTTTTTTCATTTTTTTGAGTCTCCTTCTTTATAATTTTTCTGCTTCATCAATATATTTGGCAGGGTATTTGATCATATCACCAGGCTCTACGTTTAAGGTTTTCCCCATCTCTATTTTTTCTTCAAAACGTTCGCTATCCTCTACATCGATAGCAACTGCTAAAATTAAGACGTCTGCTTGATCAATGTCTTCTTGTTCTAGCTGATTTTCAATTCCCATGCTACCTTGAGTTTCGACTTGGACTTCATGTCCGCGTTTTCGGCATTCTTTTTCGATCGCTTCTTGTGCCATATACGTATGAGCGATCCCTGTTGGACATGCTGTAACTGCTACTATTTTCATTCTAAATTCCTCCTTAAATTTCAATTGAACTCAACTGTTCATATATTTTATTTTTATCTGTTTCACTCAATAACTTATCTCTAAAATCATCATCTAGTAATTTCTTGCTTAATTGCGAGATAAATTTTAGATGCATCTTGCCTTCGCTGTTTTGTGGAACACCAATCAAAAAGACGAGGCGAACCATTTCTTCATTTTCTTTTGTCCATTGAAAAGCTTTATTTACTCGTAAAAAGGCGATGAATGGATGCAATACCGCTTCGGTTTTCCCATGGGGAATCGCGATGTCATACCCGATCGCAGTCGGAACTTCAGACTCACGTTTTCTTACTGCTTGATACAGTTCATCTGCATCTTCGACATAGCCAACAAATTCAGCTGCCTCGACGATATGTCGGATCACTTCATCTTGATCAGCTAAATCACTATTTAATAAAATCAAATCCGGAGTAATAACTCCTTTATCACTTTTCTGAACATTCTCCACTTTAATCACTCCCAATTCTTCTATATAACATTTCATTTGTCGTTGAATCTCGCAATTGCTTTAAGTACTCATTGTTATCAATGATGTTATAGATATCTGACAAAATATTCCGTGTCTGAAAGGTATCCTGTTTCGCAATACAAATTAAAAAAATCAAATCGACATAATATTTATTCCATTTAAATTTCTTTTTGTTTTTGACTACAACAATGATCGTTTTATTGACGTATGTCGAATTCCCGTGAGGGACAGCGGTGCCAGAAGGTAAATCAGTACCGCCCAACTCTTCACGCTCTAGGACTGTTTGTCTAAATGATGAGCTTACGTAATTCCTCTGTATCAGTCTTTCACCGACTTGATCGATCAGCTCTTCTTTAGAAGAAAAGTTGGTATTCACATAAATAAGATCTTTCGTAACAAATTTCATCAGATGATGCGCTCGCACAAATTCTAGAACCTTATTCTCAGACTCTGGAAGCGAGTTTGAATACTTAATTCGTTCTATATCTTCTTTCGTTAAAAATGGTGAAACCAAAATAACTTCCTTTTTAGGAATATCTATCTTAATGGTTGAGATAATCATGTCATAGTCTTCAAGAGTCATCTGTTCCAATTCCGGCACAGAGGCTACTTCAAATGAGTCCAATGATGGTAAAACATTTTTGATTCGATTTATCAGCAGTTCCGAAGTTGCAATCCCCATTTGACAAACAATCAAGATTTTTCGATTTAATCGTGCGCGTTCGATTGCAGCTTGGAAATACATTGTCAAAAAGGCAATTTCATCCTCATTAAAACTAAGCCCTAATTCCCGTTCATATTCACTTAGTACCACCCAAATAACATTGAAGGTTAAAGAGAATTCGTTTTTTATTTGTAGGGTAAATGGGTTCTCCGTTTTGTTGTTCGTCCTTAAACGATAAATCATTGGGGGAATATGATTTTTTAACTGTTCCTCCAACTTTTGATCACTGGCAAAGTTGATATTCAGTGCAGTTGAAACTCTCGAAAGTAATTGTTCAACAATCACACTATCTATTTCTTCCTCTGGCAAAGGTTCAAAACGATTAGAGATCAGTTGCAATGATAAGTATTGAACATCTTCGTTCGTATAAGAAAACCCCAAACGTAAAGCTGATTTATGCAACAAACGAACAGCACTTTCCTCAAAGAAAACTGTTGCCACATTGGCCTCAGATTTTTTTATTTCCTCGATGTGATGACCTTTGAAAACCCGAAAAACTAGAATAATAAAAATGTTCAAGATGTTTTGCACATAATAGTCAGAAATAGCGTTTACATTTTCTCGAATATAGGTATACAAAATATTCGAGCAAGCACTGATCAAATTTTCGCCATAGTATGGACTTAATAATTTAATTTTTTCGGCAAAATCCTCATCGTATAGTTCTGAATTATTAAGTAAATAGCGATTAAACTGCAGCAATGCTTTTTGAACGTCTTCCTCTGTCCCCAATAATGACGTGCCATGAACATCGCTGCACAGCTTGATACTTGATCCAACATTCAATATTTTCATAATGAATTCAAAATCTTTAATAATTGAAGTTTTACTCACCATAAATCTTTCCGATAAATGGTTGAAGCTAACCACCTTTTCATCGAATAACAAGGTACTCATGATCTCAATTCTTCGGTTGAATGTATTGTAAAGATCACTTTCCTCTTTCTTATTCTCGATTCCCTCAACTTCCTTGAAACGTTTTAGCGCAATACCAACTCCGCGCTTTTTCTCAAGATATTCTCCCGAGCTCTGGAGATATTCTTCAATGATCCCTAATTCGCTGTGCGTCGTTCTTTTTGAAACACCCAATTTGCTTGCAAAATAATCGACTGTTTTAAAGTCACTTTGTCGCACTAATAACTCTAATAATTTTTTTTGTCTTTTTGTAAGCATGATGATAACCACTTCCTTACTATCCAAAATAAAGGCCTTAATCTTTTGATAGCGTTATCAGGATCGTAACCTTATTATAGATGTGCTTTAGAAAAAAGCATATTACAATTCATTGCAACAAGTCGATACAACATCTCACTTACTTGTTGCAGAAAAGGCACTTAAATAAATGTAAGTATTCCTTTAAATTCTCGAAAATAATATCAATCACATTGAAATCACGTTTATAAAACAACTTGATTTCCTATAGAACTTATAATCATATCATAACCTCAAAAAGATCAATTTATTTTGATGTCTCATCTATTATTACTTAAAAAAAGGAAAACATTCATATATAAATTACCTTGCCTTATTTGCTTATCAAAACTCATCATTCCTACTTGATAAAGAACTATTATCCATAGACTCCCTTCGTACATCAGGTAATAAATAATAAAAAAACTGCCATTAAACAGGATACATTCCCTGCTTAATGGCAGTTTGTTTATTTCCGATACATCTTCAATTCCAAGAACAAATCATTATAGATGCCCAGATACTCAGCACCTAAGTTTTCATAGACTTCGAGGTGTTCCATTAATTCATCGGATGGATAGAATTGTTCGTCTTCGGTGATCTCGTCAGGCAGTAATGCCATGGCTGCTTGGTTAGGTGTGGAATAGCCGATGTATTCTGCGTTTTGTGCAGCGTTCTCGGGTTCTAGCATAAAGTTCAAGAAGGCGTAAGCACCGGCTTCGTTTTGTGAGGTCTTAGGAATGACCATATTATCAAACCACAGGTTGGAGCCTTCCGAAGGGATCACGTAATGAATGTGCTCGTTTTCGTACATCATGTCGGCTGCTTCCCCAGAAAATGTGACCGCAACCGATGCTTCTTCATTTGCCATGTACATCTTGATTTCATCTGCGACGATGGCTTTGATGTTTGGGGTCATGGTCCGTAGCTTATTGAATGCCTCTTGCAGCTGATCATCGTCTTTGCTGTTAAGAGAATAGCCTAAGCTGTCCAAACCTAATCCCATCACTTCACGCGCGCCATCGATCAGCATGATGCTATTTGCTAATTCGGGTTTCCAAAGATCGTCCCATTGGGTGATCTCACCTTCATCAAAGAATTTATCGTTATAGACGATCCCCAGTGTTCCCCAGAAATAAGGGATGGAATATTGATTGCCAGGATCAAAACTCAGGTCCAAAAAGCGAGGGTCGATATTGTCTAACCCTTTGATTTTACTGTGATCCAATGGTTTTAAAAGATTTTGTTCCATCATTTTCTCAATCATGTATTCACTCGGTATGGCGATGTCATAGGACGTACCGCCTTGTTGGATCTTCGTGAACATCGCTTCATTTGAGTCAAAGGTTTCATAATTGACCTTGTAGCCAGTCTCTTCTTCAAACTTACTGATCAAATCTGGGTCGATGTAGTCGCCCCAGTTGTAGATGTTGACGACCTCAGCGCCCGCCATACCAGAGGAGCGTTCCAATTCACGGACACCAAAGAGCAAGATCAGGACGATCGCAACAATACCGATAATCAGAGATTGTAGTCGTTTCATCGCAGATTTGCCACCTCCACACGGCGGTTTTTACGCAATTTCTTCGCGCCGTTTTCTTTACTGATAAAGTAATAGCCTACCACCAGGATCATGGAGAATAAGAAGACAAGTGTACTTAATGCATTGATTTCTAAACTGATTCCTTGACGTGCTCTAGAATAGATCTCTACCGATAAGGTACTAAAGCCATTGCCTGTCACAAAGAATGTCACGGCAAAATCATCGAGTGAATAAGTAAAGGCCATGAAATAGCCGGCGATGATGCCCGGTGTCAAGAAAGGCAAAATGATATTTTTAATGACTTGAAAATTATTCGCGCCTAAATCACGGGCAGCATCGATCATTGAATCGTTCATCTCTTGCAGTTTCGGCAAGACCATCAACACCACGATCGGGATACTAAAGGCGATATGCGAAAGCAATACGCTGAAAAAGCCTAAGCTAAACCCACGGAACAAGTTGCCGATCATCGTAAAGAAAATCAAGAAGCTAGCACCAATGATGACATCTGGTGAAACCAACAAAATATTATTCAAACTCAACAATGCCGTTCTCGTTCGGCGTTTGCGGGTATAGTAGATGCCTATCGCACCAAATGTGCCGATGATCGTTGCCAGTAATGCTGATAAAAATGCCAGCATAAAGGTGTTCAACACGATGATCATCAAACGGGTATCTTGAAAGACGGATTGGTAATGTTCAAAAGTGAAACCCGTAAAAGCATTCATGGTGCCTCCTTCATTGAAGGAATAGAAAATCAAATAAAAGATCGGCACGTACAAAAGAATAAAGACGACGATCAGATAAAGATTCGACCAGCGAAATTTTTTCATTTACGTTGCCCTCCTTTTTTCTTTTCTCCCGTAAACAACATCACGAGGAACATGGCGATGATCAAAATGACGCCGATGGTCGAACCCATGCCCCAGTTTTGGGTAACGAGAAAGTGCTGCTCGATCGCTGTACCAAGCGTGATCACTCGATTGCCCCCAATCAAACGGGTCAACATGAAGAGGGAGAGCGACGGAATGAAGACGGCTTGGACGCCGCTTTTCACACCGTTTAACGACAGAGGGAAAATCACTCGTCGAAACGTATCGTAGCTGTTTGCCCCTAAATCGCGACTGGCACTGATCAAAGAGGGATTCATTTCTTCTAAGGCATTAAAAATCGGCATGATCATAAAGGGCAGTTCGATATAGACTGCAACCGTCAAAAAGCTGAAGTCGGTAAACAAAATCTGCTTTGGTCCAACACCCATGATTTCTAGGAAGTTGTTGACACTGCCATGAATGCCGAAAATCCCAATAAACGCATAAGCTTTTAACAATAAGTTGACCCACGTTGGTAAGATGATCAACAGCAGCCACAAATCTTTGTGACGCAGCTTAGTTAAGAAATAGGCTGTCGGGTAGCTGATCACTAAGGTAATCACGGTGATCAAAAAGGCATACCAAACCGAGTTTAAGGTCATGATCAAATATTTGCCAGAACCTAAGTAGCTTTGATAATTGACCAGCGAAAAGTTGCCGTTCATATCAAAAAAGGATTGGTAGATGATCAATAAGACTGGTGCAATAACAAATAGCAATAACCAAAAGACATAGGGTATCGCATAAAAACGACGCATTTTCGTCATTAGCTTTCCCTCCTAATCTTCGTAGCTCTCTAAACGAGCATCAAAATCTTCTTCGGACTCATTGAAACGCATGACGTGGATGTCTTCTGGTTCAAAGGAAAGCCCGATCTTGCTTCCTTCAGTGGCTTTTCTTGTAGAGTGAACCATCCATTCGTTGCCTTGTTCATCGTAACAAATGATTTCGTAATGCACGCCTCGGAACAATTGCGTGTCTACTTCAACGACCAGCTTGCCTTTTTCCGCCGTCGTCAAATTCAAATCTTCTGGACGGATCACGATCTCAACAGCTTCATTCGGCCGCATCCCGCCATCGACACATTCAAATTGCTTGCCGACAAACTCCACTAAGTTGTCTTCGATCATCGTACCTGTGACGATGTTGCTTTCACCGACAAAATCCGCCACGAAATGATTGATTGGTTCATCGTAAATATCCACTGGTGTGCCACTTTGGACGATCTTCCCTTTGTTCATAACGAAAATCTCATCACTCATCGCCAACGCTTCTTCTTGGTCATGGGTGACAAAAATAAAGGTGATGCCTAGTCGCTGCTGCAATTCCCGCAGCTCGTATTGCATGTCGGTTCGCAATTTCAAATCCAATGCGGACAAGGGTTCATCAAGAAGCAATACTTTGGGCTCATTGACGATCGCTCGTGCGATTGCGACCCGTTGGCGTTGACCTCCTGACATTTCGCTGATTTCACGATTCTCATAACCAGGAAGCTGCACTAGCCGCAACGCTTCTAAGACTTTTTTATTCACTTCATCTTTTGGTAATTTTTTGATTCGCAGACCAAATGCCACATTTTCAAAAACGTTCATATGCGGGAATAAGGCGTAATCTTGAAAGACTGTATTCACTTGCCGTTGATTGGCAGGAACGTCATTGATTCTTTGTCCATCAAAATAAACGTCGCCTTCTGTTGCGTCCGAAAAACCCGCAATGATGCGTAAGATGGTTGTTTTTCCACAACCTGAAGGACCTAACAATGTATAAAAGCGACCTTCTTCAATATCAAAACTCACTTTTTTCAAAACTGTTTCATCATCATCAAATCGCTTCACCACATTGTTGAATGAAATTATTGTTTTTCCCACACTCTTTCCTCCTGTACTATAAATAAGAATCTGTCACGACTACAAGCACACGGCTTTTTTTGCCCGCAATATTTTTTAATTGATGCGGCTCAGTCGCCTGATAATAAATCGATTGGCCTTTACGAGCCTTGTACTGCGTTTCTCCTAGTGTCAAGGCCACACTGCCCTCTAAGACATAGATAAATGTTTCTGCTAACGATGGTTCAAAGGTCTTGTATTCGCCCGCTTTATCAAAAGTCAGCAAGACTGGCTCCATTTCATTTTCATTGGAATCGGGAATCAGCCACTTCAATTCATAGCCATTTTCTTCATCATAATAAAGCGTGCTATCTTCTTCGCGATAAACCACTTGATGCTGCGCATTTTCTTCTCGGAAAAATTCCTCTGGTGTCACGCCTAAAACTTCTAAGATCGTAAAAAAAGTTTCCATAGAAGGCGAACTCAAATCACGCTCCAACTGTGAGATATAGCCTTTCGTCAAATCGGTCCGCTCGCCTAATTCTTCTTGGGTCAAATTCTTTTGAACGCGCAAATTGCGCAGCTTCTCGCCAATCTCCATATTCATTCCCCCTTTGATTGACACAACTTCAAATAAAAAAGTTTGCTATAAGTAAACTTCATGTTTAATTTCACTTTTTCTAGTATACAAATAATTGCAAAAAACACAAGCCTTTTTTCTTCATTTTTTTGAAATCTTTTCTCTCTGATCAAAAAAAGGAGTGACGCTAAACGCTTGTATTATAAAGGAAAGGAGTGGCGGTCCCGTCATTTTCGCTTTTCAAAGGTTTAAAAGAACAACTTCTATTTTAACGAAGAAAAGGTAGATTTAATAATGATCTGTTTTTGCTGATTTTTTGATAAGAAGACCTACCTTTTCTTGCTTCGCTGGTTAAAAAAATAAAACTTATGGTATTATGAGTACAAACCATCAAAGGAGTGTCTGAAATGACGAATTTCTCTACCTTTCGTGTCATGAATGAACCAAATTTTACTGCTTCACTCACAACTGCAACCCTTGACGAGCTGCCAGCAGGCGATGTGCTTGTCCGTGTTGATTACTCAGATGTCAATTACAAAGATGCCTTGGCAGCAAAAGAAAATGGCGGCGTGATCCGCACGTATCCGATGACGCCGGGAATCGATTTAGCAGGGGAAGTCGTGGACAGTCAGTCTGCTGATTTTGCCCCAGGCGACCAAGTTTTAGTGACAGGTTATGGCTTAGGGGTTTCTCACCCAGGCGGTTACAGTCAATTTCAACGGGTCCCAGCCGAGTGGCTCGTGAAACGTTCTGCTGGTTTTTCAGCAAAAGACAGTATGACCTATGGCACTGCTGGGTTCACAGCAGCTTTAGCGGTGCAAGAATTAGAACAGCTGCACTTAGCAAAAGACGCTACTATCTTGGTGACAGGTGCTAGCGGTGGCGTCGGCAGTGTCAGCATTGCTTTATTGAAAAAACTGGGCTATACAAATATAGTGGCGCTATCTCGGAAAACCGATGCGCAATGGTTGTTGGACCTAGGCGCAGCGAAAATCGTCAGTCCTGATGACGTGGTACCAGAAAAGGTCAAACCATTAGCAAAACAAACGTTTGCAGCGGTCATCGATACAGTTGGCGGTCCATTGCTTGCGGCAGTGCTTCCGCAAATCGCTTATGGGGGCGGTGCCTTCTTATGCGGCAATGCTGGTGGGATCAAAATCGAAACGACTGTCTTACCCTTTATTTTGCGTGGGATTCGCGTAATTGGGATCGATTCGGTCAATGTTTCCCATGAGATCCGCACGGCATTATGGGAGAAATTAGCGGGTGAGTGGAATGTGATCGATCAGCTTTACACGAAAGCCATCACTTTGGAATACTTGCCAGAAACATTGGCAGCTTTATTAGCAGGCACGCACCAAGGACGGACGATCGTTGAGGTGTCACAAGCACAATGAGAATTTTGATTACGGCTGGCGGTACTTCCGAAAAAATCGATGATGTTCGTGCAATTACGAATCATTCCACGGGCTCACTTGGTCAGGCCATTGCCAAGGAATGGCTGCAATACCCTGAGGTGACCATCGATTACGTTACGACGAAAACTGCCAAACAACCGCCGACCGATCCACGAGTTACCTGTTATTTCATTGAAGGGACCACGGACTTGTTGGCGCAGTTGACCGATTTATTGACGACCCATTCGTATGCTGCTGTGATCCACAGTATGGCAGTCAGTGATTTCACCCCTGCTGCTCATTTTTCAGAAGCAGCGTTTTATGAAGCAATCAACGATGCCCTACCAGCTTATGACAATCAGGTCACTCCGGCATTGATGGCACACGTGCTCACACAATCTGAAACAACGGCAGGCAAAGTTTCTTCCAATACTGATCATTTGTTTTTAGTGTTGAAGAAAACCCCGAAAGTGATCCAAACCATCAAAGCATTACAGCCGACAACCTTATTAGTCGGATTCAAATTATTAGTAGACGTAGCGGAAGCCGAGTTGTTTGCGGTCGCACGAAAAAGTCTGCTGGCTAGCCAAGCGGATTATGTGTTGGCCAACGACTTGACGCAAATTTCTGGAAACCAGCATGTCGGACACCTTTTGACACAAGAAGGACAAATCGGGACTGGCCGCACAAAAGCTGAGATCGCAACCTTGATCGTTGACACATTACGCAATGACCTGCGTGCTTAGCTAGATGTTTTTTTAGAAAAGGAGAAAGAAACATGAAACAAAAACACGTTCTGCTTGGCGTCAGCGGCAGTATCTCTGCATACAAAGCAGCCGACCTAACCAATGAATTAACCAAAAAGGGCTATGCAGTGGATGTCTTAATGACTCAAAATAGCACACAATTTATTACGCCTTTGACTCTACAGTCATTATCCAAACGCCCGATCCATGTGGATGTTATGCAAGAACGTCAACCAGATCGCATCAATCATATTGAACTAGCCAAACAAGCCGATCTTTTCTTGCTCGCCCCAGCCAGTGCCAACAGTATTGGCAAGCTGGCGCATGGGATAGCCGATGATTTGATCTCAACAGTTGCCTTAGCGTTGCCGTTATCCGTGCCCCGCTTGATTGCGCCAGCCATGAATACCGTCATGTACGAAAACCCGATTGTTCAAAGAAATTTAGGGATTTTGAAAGAAGTCGGCTTCCAAGAGATTGAACCCCGTGAAGCGTTACTGGCTTGCGGTGATTTCGGCAGAGGCGCATTAGCAGCAACAGAAACGATTCTTGAAAAAGCATTGACTGCTTTGGAAGTACGGAGTGTCTAACAATGAAAAAAATATCAACTTTTGAACTTGTCTTAACAGCTTTCTTTTTAGGAATCTTGATTCTTTTAGCATCGGTTCCCTTTCTTGGGTTTATTCCCTTAGGACCAATCAATGCGACAACGATGCATATTCCTGTGATCATCGCTTCTATTGTATTGGGCCCTCGGATCGGCGGCTTTTTAGGCGGCGCCTTTGGGATCATCAGTATGGTGCGTTCGACCTGGATCATCACCCCGCTTTCTTTTGTCTTCTCCCCTTTCGTACCGATTTATGGGAGTGATCAAGGAAGCTGGAAAGCGATCCTCGTAGCGTTGATTCCTCGTATTTTGATTGGTGTCGTTCCTTACTTTGTGTACAAAGGCTGTCAAAAAATCTGGAAAAACAAACAGCAAAGTCTTTCGCTACTGATTGCTGGTGTTGCGGGAGGCTTGACGAATACGATCCTGGTTATGAACTTGATCTACTTCTTGTTCCAGCAAGAATATGCGGAGGTTGTAGGAAAAGCCGGCAATGCTGTCTATGCAGCGATTTTAGGTGTAATCTTCGCCCAAGGTGTACCTGAAGCCATTGTAGCGGGAATCGCCACGATGGCAGTTGGAACCGTCCTTTTACGCTTAGTCATGAATCGCAAAAAAAATCGTATCTAAAAAAATAGCGACCGCCCAAAGTTAGCTTTTTGGCTAACTTAGGCGGTCGCTTCCCTTTTGAGTGTCTCATAAACTTTGTGTCACTTGGAGTGCTTCGACAAGCTCTTGATACTGCTCTTGGGTCAAATACTCTTCATAAAATGTCAGATAATCGTCGATATCTGCTTGGGTCAAATAAGGTAGCTCTTGCTTGATTTGCAGCAGCAGTTCTTCAAACTCCTCATCCGTCAGCATATAAGAAGACCAATCATCGGTTTCATCATAGCTATCCCAGTACTCATCATCATAATCATTTTCATACCCATCGTCATAGCTGTCATCCCAACCATAATCATAGGGAGAAAACAATTCTTCTGGGTCAATCAATTCTTCCGCTGTAGGGATTGCAACAGCAGTATCACTTTTCTTCCCTGTAAAAGTCACCGTGGCTCCGATAGTGGTTTGCAGCTCATCCGCTTGCACGAAGTGAAAAGCCATTTTCTGCTGATTTGTTTTCGTATTGACGGTCATGGTTAAGTCAAACTGCTCGACTTCTTCCAACATCGTTTCTAATTCGGCGACTTGCTTTTGATCGGCGCCGTGTTCTTGGGCATAATCTGCATAATCTGCCAATTCTTCTTTGGTAAACGTGTGGCTGATCGTATCTCCATCTCTTTTGAAAGCATCCGGTTCAAAGGTTTTCAAATAGTCTGCAAATGTCTCATTATGAAAAAGACTGTTCATGGTAAAGAGGTTTTCAGGCTCTTTTTCTGCTTCGGTTGTCCCCTCGCCGTCCTCTGCAAAAGTTCCTTCGCCAAAGTAAGAATCTAAGGTTTCTTGATCGATGCGCAGGTATTTGCCTTCATATTCCGCAGCGTCTGGTTTTGTCCCATAACTGTCACTACCAAATGCGCTGATATACCCTTGCAGTGTTTCATAGATTTCAGCTGACACATACGCTTCTTGTTTTTCTGGATCGACGATCAGCTTGATCGGCAGCTCCTGCCCCCCAAAAGCGACTGCCAGATTGAGTAAAATCGCTTTGGTTTCTTTGTCCTGGACGAAGTCCCCTTTAAATGACGAGCCGACTAACTGTGACATCAACATAGAGGCATACCTATCGGCTTCTTGACCGTATTCGCTGCTGCTGCCCATCTCAAAGGTATCGATCGTCGCTTGGAATTCACCAGCATTCGCTGCTTGCTGATTCGTCAACTGTTCGGCAAACTGTTCTTGCGGTAATTTCGTACAACCACCGAAAAGAAAGGCGAACCCAACAAACAAAATGACGCGTCCCCACTTTTTCATCCTGCTCACTCCTTTTCGTTTATTGTACCGAAGACTGAGAAAGCTTACAAACCTAAGCTCTTTTTTATCAGCTCTCATAAAAAAAGACTGCCCCTCGGGACAATCTTTTCGCTAATCTATTCTTCGCCGATGATTCGGACTTCTGTTTCTAAGGTGACATCAAAGGTTTCTTTGATGACTTGTTGGATATGAGCGATCAGTTCAACGTAATCCGTTGCAGTGGCTTGATCGACATTCACGATAAAGCCCGCATGTTTTTCCGAAATTTGGGCTCCGCCCCATTTCAATCCTTGTAAGCCTGCATCTTGGATCAGCTTTCCGGTAAAATGACCGACTGGACGTTTAAAGACACTCCCACAAGAGGGGTATTCTAGCGGTTGTTTCAATTGCCGCAATTCTGTCAGTTCATCCATCCGCTTTTTGATTTGCTCTTGATCGCCTTTTGCTAAATCAAAGCGACTGCTCAAAATGATCATCTTTTGCTCTTGCAATTTGCTATGACGATAAGCAAATTCCATTTCTTCCTTGGTATAAGTCACGATTTGACCATTAGCCAGCAAAACGTCGCAGGACGCAAAGACATCTTGGATCTCGCCATCATAGGCGCCAGCATTCATAAAGACAGCACCGCCGACACTGCCAGGAATCCCGCAGGCAAATTCAAAACCAGTCAACGATTCATGCAAAGCGACATAGGTGGTATCGATCAACTTTGCTCCAGCATCGACGATCAATGAAGTGCCGTTCACCACGATTTGGTTCATTTCTGATAGCATGATCACCACGCCGCGAATACCACCATCACGGACGATCAAGTTGCTGGCATTTCCTAAGACGATCCAAGGAATCGCTTGTTCTCGGCAATAATCAAGCAGCTGTTTGGCTTCATCTGCTGTTTTGGGAAAAGCCAAAATGTCTGCCGGTCCACCAGTTTTTGTATACGTATAGTTCAATAAGGGTTCATCTTTTAATAAGGCAATTTCAGGGAATTGCGCAATCATCAAGTCTTTATTCACGAGAAGGTTTCCTTTCACAATAAACATCTCACTTATTTTAGCATGTTCAAGGAAAAGTTGCTACCTCTGGTGAATCAAAGAAAAGCTTAATGGTCGAATGACCTGATTAATAAAGAGTAAGCTTCAAAAAAAGTGTTTTGTTATTTCAGATAATCGTTCTTTCATCTCCGTAGTGACTTTATCGACTACTTCTAAGTTGCTGCGATGCAAGAAGTCCACACTGCAAATATGCTGACAAAGAATCGTCCCTTGAACTTTACTTTATTGTGTTTCGGTAACTGTTTGAAACGCATTCGATCGAGCAAATTTTTCTTCTACATATTTTTTTGAGCTACTGAGTGGCATCACTAAGATGGTATTGAAACTCTTGTTATAATAATCATTACTAACCACTACACACGGTCTTTTTTTGCCATTTCATTTCCTTTGGTGGGATTTAAGTCAATAAAAGAATATCTCCTTGCCTTACCATTCAATGTTCTCCTCACCTAAATCTTTTTCAAAAAACATCTCACCTGTGTCAAATTTTCCCATTTCTTCTATGATCGCTAATTCTTGTTTCCAAAAAGCTTCAAAAGAAGGTGCTGCTTTTTCGCCTCTTACCTTGATCTCACCTTCTGGGGTAAATTCAAAAATTACCCAGTGATTCTCTTTTAAGCCTAGTATTTGCCGCACACTTTTTGGAATAGTTATTTGATTTTTCGAAGTCATTTTCGCTGAAACTTGCGCTTTGATCGTCATGAAACTGCCCCCTTTTCAAAATGACTGTATCATAAAATGGAAGTAAGCGTAAAGAGCTATCGTTCCTTTTCCGTACTACAAACGAATTTTCTCTAGCATCCAAATTTAATCCTCATTCTTCCTCCTTGTTTTCCTCATTCCGCTCACTTGCTTTGCGCTTCTGGCTTTTTTAGGTAAAATGGGAGGCGTAGTGGAAAAGAAGGAGGAGTCTCAATGAAATTTATTTCTTGGAATGTCAATGGTTTACGGGCCATCGTTAAAAAAAATTTTTCTGAAGTGTTTGAAGCCCTCGATGCTGATTTCTTTTGTTTGCAAGAAACAAAGCTGCAAGAAGGTCAGATCGAATTGGATCTACCAGGCTATCATCAATACTGGAATTATGCGGAGAAGAAAGGTTATTCTGGCACAGCGATTTTCGCAAAAGAACCTGCACTATCGGTCCGTTATGGATTAGGAATCGAAGAACATGATACGGAAGGTCGCGTCATCACGCTGGAGTATCCTGAATTTTTCTTGATTACTTGCTACACACCGAATTCCCAAAATGAATTGCGCCGCTTGGATTATCGCATGACTTGGGAAGATGCCTTTTTGGCTTACTTGACTGAATTGAAACAACAAAAGCCAGTGATTCTCTGTGGTGATTTGAATGTTGCCCATAAAAATATCGACATCAAAAACTGGAAAACCAATCAAAAAAGTGCTGGGTTTACACCTGAAGAACGGGAAAAGTTTTCGACTCTTTTGGCTGCTGGCTTTACCGATACGTTCCGCTATTTCTATCCAGATGCAGAAGGTATTTATTCTTGGTGGAGCTACCGTTTCAACGCTCGCAAAAACAATGCTGGCTGGCGCATCGATTACTTTGTCGTTTCGGATGACTTAAATGAGCGCTTGCTAGACGCCAAGATCCATACAGATATCATTGGCAGTGACCATTGTCCGGTGGAACTGGATCTCAACTATCCGTAAGAAAACTTCAGTTTTTCTTAACGTTTGTTCGCTTTTCATTCTTTGATTTTGTGCTAGAATGGCAATGAGGTGAGTCTGATGAATTTTATCGCAATGGACTTTGAAACAGCAAATTATCAAAAGCATAGTGCCTGTTCCCTTGCACTAGTCATGGTACAAGATAGCAAAATCGTGGGCGAATATTACACATTGATCCAACCGGAAACGGAATTTTTTTGGAAAAACATTCAAATTCATGGCATCCGTCCAGAAGATGTACAAGAAGCGCCTAAGTTTCCTGACGTATGGAAACAAATCCAACAATATTATCAACTGAACAGTTTGATCGTTGCCCATAACGCTGGTTTTGATACGGGGGTTTTGGCGGGATGTCTTGATTATTATGGGTTGTCACAACCAAATTATCTTTCCTTATGCACGGTGCGAACGAGCCGCAAGCTGTATCCAGAATTTACGAACCACAAATTAAACACGGTTTGTGAGCAATTACAGATTCCTTTACTAAACCACCATGATGCACTAGAAGATAGTCGGGCATGTGCCCAAATCTTATTGCGTCAAGAAGAAGAATTTGGCATCGATCCATTAAAAAAATTGGTTTTAGTCAAATAAATAAGAACGTGCGTCCTAAAGTCAGCATTGCGCTAGCCTTTAGGACGCACGTTTTCATTTAAGGAAGGATTCATTTTAAGTCAAATCGATCCAATAATGACAGATTATAGCGCCATCTTCAGGATCAATGACTTTTTCTGTCAATTTACCACCGTTGTTTTCAATGACTTTGGCGGAGGCGCGATTGGCTTCTTCACAGGTTACTAACACGTTGTTCAAGCCAAATTGTTTGGCCTTTACCAATGACTGTGCCAACATTGCCGAGCCGATGCCTTGCTTTCGATGGTCTGGGTGCACTGAATACCCGATGTGTCCGCCAATTTGGCGCAAATACGCATTAAGTGTCAGACGCAGATTCAAGAGACCGACCACTTTTTGATCTTGGATAGCCAGATAGGTACGGGCGGGAACGAATCCTTCTGGTACCGTTTCTGCTGTTTTAAAATCCGCCAATCCCTCTAGCCAGTCTTTGGCTGTGGGACTTTCTACAAGTCCTGCCCCACCGTGGATGACTTCTTGATTCTTCTCGAAGGCTTGCCGATACGCTTCGATTTGATCGCAGTCTGCGATCGTCGGTTCCCGAAACTCCATTTTCTTCACTCCTTTTTATGATTCAAAAAGACGTGCCATCATCAAGACGTCAACTTTTTGCCCCTTGCGGGTTTGCACCGCTTCTTTCATACAGCCTTCTGTTAAAAAACCAAATTTTTGATACAGATGGATCGCCCGTAAATTTCTCGCTTGAACGGTCAACTCGATGCGGGTCAATTCGCCAACTTCTACTACCCAGTCCAGTAATTCTTCAATCAAGAGCGAACCTAAGCCCAAGCCCCAATAGTCTTTTAAAATCGAGATACCGATCTCCCCGACATGGGCTAATTGCCACTCTTCATGGCCTTTGACTGATGCCATGGCGATCAATTGTTCTTGATCAAATGCCAACAACAGCAAATAGTCGTCCCGTTCATAGATAGCGTCCAGCTGTTCTGCCAATAAGGCTTCTGGCAACGCCAAGCCGCTTTCGTCCATCAAAAGAAAATCCGTTTCTTCTCCTAGCTGTTGACTGACTGCTAACACAGCTTTGGCATCAGCACCCGTGGCTTCTTTGATCTGTAATTGGATCTCACTCATGGGCTGCCTGCCATTTTGTTGTGATCCGTTGCAAAAAGGCGGTTGCTTTGATGCCATATGCATGACATTTCACAAGACGTTTTTGTTCATCTGTATCATCTTTTTCCAAAATCAGTTCTAAATAATCCTCTGGCAGGGAGGCTTCTAAGAGATTGCCCCACTCGATCACACACAAGCCATCCCCTTCGAAATAATCATCCAGTCCTAAATCATCTGCACCGTATTCCACCCGATAGACATCCATATGGTACAGCGGTAGCCGTCCATTGGTATATTCACGAATGATCGTATAGGTCGGACTTTTGATCAGTTGCTCGATCCCTAGCCCCAAGGCGATGCCTTTCGTCAAGGTTGTTTTGCCAGCACCTAAATCGCCCGTCAATACCAGATTATCCCCTGGCTCGGCTGCCTCTCCAATGATTTTTGCAAATGCTGCGGTTGCTTCTAAGTCGTTAATGGTAAACATAGTCCCCATCCTTTGATCAATCTAATTTACTAGTTGCTAGTATAGCTTGTTTTTCAAGGAATTGTAAAGAAGGAGCTTAGGGAAAATTTCCCGACGATCACTGGATCGTTGCTTTTGCGCACACTTCCTCCTTTGCTGCCCTCAACTTTCCAAGAGCAAAACAAAAAACTGACCCTCAAGGGATCAGTTTTTCATCAGTGCAGCGATTAGCTGCTTATTTTTCCATTAGTGTTTGTGCCGCAGTAATGATTGATAATTTGTAGACATCTTCTTCATTTGAACCACGAGACAAATCAGAGATTGGTTTGTTCAATCCTTGTAAGATTGGTCCAATCGCTTCAAAGTTGCCGAAACGTTGGGCGATCTTGTAACCAATGTTTCCTGATTGTAAATCTGGGAAAACAAAGACGGTTGCTTTACCTGCTACTTCAGATTCAGGAGCTTTCAATTGCGCAACTGCTGAGATATACGCAGCATCGAATTGCAATTCTCCATCGATTTGGTATTCTGGTGCCAATTCTTTGGCGATTTTTGTTGCTTCAACGACTTTATCTACTTCTGGTGCTTTCGCAGACCCTTTCGTTGAGAAGCTTAACATAGCAACTTTTGGATCGATTTCAAATAATTCAGCGGTTTTCGCTGAGTCAACAGCGATTTCTGCCAATTCTTGTGCAGTTGGGTTTACATTGATGGCACAGTCTGAGAACAAGTATTTTTCTTGGTCACGACCACGAACCATTAAGAAAGCACCACTTGTACGGCTCACACCTGGTTTTGTTTTGATGATTTGTAAAGCGGGTCTTACTGTATCACCCGTAGAATGGATCGCTCCTGAAACCATTCCTTCAGTAATGCCCATGTAAGTCAACATTGTACCGAAATAGTTGACATCTTTTAAGATTTCTTCTGCTTGTTCTTTGGTTGCTTTGCCGTTGCGGCGTTCCACAAAAGCTTCAACCATTTCATCCCAACGATCATAATTTTCAGGATCTAAAATTTCAAAGTTTGATACGTTGATTCCGCGAGCTTCCGCTGCTTTTTCGATTTCAACCGGGTTACCGATCAAAACAGGTTCAATCAATTCTTCTGAACGTAAACGGCTAGCAGCACCTAGGATACGAGGATCTGTTGCTTCAGGAAAAACGATTTTGATATGACGACGCACGATTTTAAATTTTAAACTTTCGAATAATTCCACGGGTAAAGACCTCCAGTTTTTTTATACCCTTCCATTGTACAATAATTGCGAAAAAAAGAACAGATAAAAATCCTGTATTAGTCGATTATTTTAAATATCGTTACCTTTTTCACAAGTTTACTCATTCTAAATAACACAGTTTTACAACTGTGTTATTTTTTCCGGCAACGCCCAGGAAATCGGTTCTTCCCCTAACGCCAGCAATGCTTGATTGATCTTAGAAAAAGGCTTCGAACCAAAGAATCCTCGATGCGCTGATAACGGACTTGGATGAGGCGCTGTTATAATAATATGTTTGCTAGTATCTAGCAAAGCGGCTTTCTTTTGGGCGGGTTTGCCCCAAAGCACAAAAATGACCGGTTCTTCTCGTTGATTCAATTTTTCGATGATCGTATCAGTCAGCTGCTCCCAGCCATGCCCGTGATGTGAATAGGCTTGCCCTTCACGTACTGTCAACACGGTATTCAACAATAAGACCCCTTGTTGCGCCCAAGGTACGAGATAACCGTGGGACACAGGTGGAATCCCTAAGTCATCAGCTAATTCTTTGTAAATATTCCGCAACGAAGGCGGTATTTTGACCCCCGGCTGTACGGAAAACGACAGTCCGTGGGCTTGGTGAGGGCCATGATAAGGATCTTGACCTAAGATGACAACTTTTACGTCATGGTATGGTGTCAGTTTTAAGGCTTCATAAATATGATCCATCGCTGGATGGATCGTTTGCTGGGCATATTCTTGTTTCAAGAAAGTCCGCAGTTGTTGGTAGTACGGCTGCTCAAATGATTCCTGCAATTGTTCTTGCCAATCATTGTCCAATATTCGTTTCATGGCGAATCTCCTTTGTTTTCTTCTAGGATAACAAATCCCTCCCCTTAGAAACAAGAATTACTCTTCGAAAGAAAAAAAATGCGCGATTTATGGTACACTATTTGTAGAAACGATTAAGAAAGGACGCTGACAATGATCAAATTAATTGCTTCTGATATGGATGGTACGCTTTTAAATGCTAGTATGCAGATTTCAGAAGAAAATATCCAAGCAATCAAATATGCCCAATCCAAAGGAATCGAATTTATGGTCGCAACTGGCCGTAACCGCAAAGAGGCTTTGCCGCCGCTGCAAGAAGCCGGGATCGACTGTGCAATGATCACCTTGAATGGTGCCCAAGTCTACGACGAAGCGGGTAATTCATTATTTACTGTACCGATCAGCCATGAACAAACTCGTTCGTTGATCGACCTACTCAAAGAAAACGACATCTATTTTGAGATCTCCACGAGCAACGGGATCTATTCGGAAAGCCAAACACGTCGGATCGAAAATTTTGCGATCCACACGGCAGAAGCAATGCCCCATTTAACCCATAAGATGGCGATTGCTATGACAGCAGCCCGTTTGGAATTTTTACCGATCAATTATGTCGATGATTTCAGTGAGTTGTTTTCGATCGAAGAATTAGAATTTTTGAAAGTGATTTGCTTCCATCAAGATGGTGCGCGGGTATTGGGTCCTATCACGAAAATCATCGATGGGTACGGCGATCTAGTGGTGACTTCTTCTGGACAAAACAATATTGAGATCAACCACCGAAACGCGCAAAAAGGAATCGCAGTGGCGCATGTCGCTAAGGATCGGATGATCTCACTGGAGGAAGTGATGACGATCGGTGACAACTTAAATGATGTAAGTATGCTGCAACTGGCAGGCGTTAGTTTTGCAATGGGAAATGGCGAGTTAGAGGTAAAAGAAGCCGCGAAGTATTTGACGGACACCAATATTGAGTCTGGTGTCGGCAAAGCGATCGTTCGGGCAATTGATGAAAATCTTTAAATCACGCAGCTTTTTGGGGATACATGAGGAGGCGTAAGTATGTCAGAATTTTTCATCCAAGACAGACAACTTAGCAGAGTCACACGCACCATTGTCAAAGATGAAACAGGCAAATCACTGTTTTTAATGGTGGGCCGTTGGGGAACTAAGGGCGATGCTCTTTCCCTTTACCGCTTGAATGGGCAAATGGTTGCTAGTATCAAACAAATCAGTTTTACTTTTGGTACGCGCTTTGAGATCTACAAAGACTTTGAGAAAGTCGGTACACTGCAAAAAATCTTTAACTGGCCGGGTGATTTCTACTATATCCAGCAGCTTCACTGGGCGGTCCACGGCGATATCTACAATCATCGCTATGGGATCCATCATTTCAATAAAAAGATCATGGAAATGGATAAGGCGACCTTATTGACGGGGGATTATTATGTACTGGATGTCGTTGATGATCGGGATGCACCGGTCTGCATCTGTATCGCTGCCGTCATGGATTACTGGCTGTACAATCGGCACCGCAAGAAAGACCATCCTCTTGAGCTTCGACTAACAAATGGAACCAGCTGAAAAATCAGCTGGTTCTTTTTTGCATATGGTCGTATAGGTGGCCACTGATCTCTCTTTGGGCCACGACTTCAAAGCCATGCTTTTCATAGAGCCGCTTCGCATGGGGATTTGCTCGGTCAACACTCAAGCCGATCACCTCATAGCCATCTCTAGAAGCAATTTTCGGCAACGCTTCTAATAAGGCTGAGCCGACACCTTTACCGCGAAATTTCTCAGCCACACAGATGGTATCTAAGTACCATTCATTTGGTAAGGTTTCTTCATCGATAAACAGCTTCATGTCTTTACTCAAACCGTACTGTTCCAGCACTTTATCTAGAGGCTGATCGATCGTCGCCTCTTCTTTGTCTGGATATCCAAAGGCGACCCCAGCAACCTCCCCGTCGATCTCATTGACCAACGCACGGCGAAAGCCGTAACGATAGTCGGGTTCTAGCATGGCATCTGCCAAGATCTCTAAGGTCTTTGCTTCACCGATCTCTTTGACAAAGGGCAATTCCATATCCTTTAAAATGACTAAAACGAGTTCAGCCATGACAAAGCGATCTTCTTTTTTTGCAAATCTTATCACGTTTTCTCCTCCTTACTTCTATACATAGAATAACAATTCTCTCAAGAAAAACCAAGTTGAATCGACAAAGGATCCACACAAAGTTTTCCTTATTTATTCATGCAATTCCAACGGCAAGCCGTCTGGATCTTGGAAAAAGGTCATTTTCTTATTCGTAAAGGTATCGAAACGAATCGGTTCACACGCAATTCCTTTGGCGGCTAACTTTGCCACGACTGCTTCAATATTTTCCACCGCAAATGCCAAATGCCGCAAGCCAGCTGCTTCGGGGAAACTTGGTCTTGCTGGTGGGTTTTCCACCACAAACAGTTCTATTTCTGATTCCCCAAAGCGCAGGTCGATTTTTACATCTTTCTTTTCTGGGCGCGCATGTTCACGAATCACTTCAAAGCCTAATTTCTCTACATAAAATTCTTTGGTCTGCTGGTAATCACTGGCGATGATCGCCACATGATGCATTTTTGAAAACATTATTGCCACTCCTTTGTATTGGACTCCTCTCTCAGTTTAAAGCCTTTGGCTGCATTTTACTAGAAAAGACTGCCGAAGTTCTCATCTTTTCATAAATGGTTTCTGTTATACTAGAAAGCGGAAGGTGATGAAAAAAATGAAACTACTTTATATTTCAATCTCTGGAAATACCCGTGCATTCGTCAACCGCTTGTTGGCCTATGCGGATCAGCAAGACACTCCGAGTACTTGGGAAGCCAAAGAAATTCATGACAATAGTGTCTTTGAACAAGAAGACGAACCTTATGTGGTTTTTGTCCCTACCTATTTAGAAGGTGGAAATGGCGTCGATAACGGCGATCAGGAGATTCTCACAGAAACCATGCGGGAATACATTGACTATGAAAACAACGCAGCTCTTTGCTTAGGCGTGATCGGCAGTGGCAACAAAAACTTCAATTATCAATATTGCTTGACCGCAAAGCAATATGCGGAGCAATTTTCGATCCCGTTCTTAGCGGATTTCGAGCTGCGAGGCACGACCCAAGATATTGAACGGATCTATGCTTGTTTGAAAGAAATCGATCCTGCCCACAGCAACACTTAACTTTAGCCAGCATTCATTAGCCATTAGGAGGACTTTTGCATATGGAACCACAAACGATGGTCATTTTGATCATACTCGCCAGCATTCTCATCTTGACCGCATTAGATATCTGGAATCGATACAAAGTACGCCGTTACGTTCGGCTTGCTTGGGGAAAGCTTCCCCGTCAGCCCCGTTTTGATAAAGAAGCGAGTTTGAAAAAGGCTTGGCTGACTGAGAAGAAGTTTCACGATTTTGATAGCGAGGTCGATGACATCACTTGGTATGACTTGGATGGCTTTTCGTTGTTTGAGTCCATTAATCTGACGTTTTCCAGTGTTGGTTCAGAAGCATTGTACCAGCAATTACGCAATTTTCGCTTCAAGACGGACAAACAGCTGACCAAATTGATCGACTTTTTTGCTGCTGACAGTGCCGCACGCGAACAATCCCAATATACGTTTGCTCGTTTAGGAAAACAAGATGATAATTTCTCAAAAGCCTACTTGGCCAATGAAGCTGCGCAATCGATCGGCTCTCTGCCGTTCTTTGTCTTTTTAGGTGTGCTGCCGTTAGTCGGCATCTTGCTGCTCCTGCTGGGGTTTGTCCAAGGCATCCTGTTGACGTTGGTTAGTGTCGTTTTCAATACGATCTATTACTCCATCAAAAAAGCCAAGCTGGAAACAGAACTGAACAGCATGCGCTATTTGGTTCAAACGATTGCCTGTGGCAGTCAGATCGCTAAAATCAACACGCCCCTCCAAGATGAGATCAAACAATCCTTGGCACCATTAAAAAAGATCACTCGTTTCGCCTTTTCGTTTCGTGCCAAAAACGGCAGCGAAGGAGACATGTTGTTTGAATACATCAATATCATTTTTATGCTGCCGTTTATTTCCTATCAAACGGTCACCACTACCCTGGCAAAGCACCAACAAGCAGCCATCGATCTGTGGAATTTGCTGGGAAAATTGGAAGTCGCAGCCGCCATTTTAAATTTTCGCACGTATATGCCCATCACTTGCCTACCGACCTTCCAAACAAGCGGAGGTGTACAAGCAACGGGTACGTATCACCCGCTTCTAAGTGAAGCAGTCATGAATGATGTTGCTTGGACCCACAATACCCTCGTGACTGGCTCCAATGCCTCGGGCAAATCGACGTATGTCAAAAGTATCGCCATCAATTGCATCTTGGCACAAACGATCCAGACAGCAGTTGCCGAAACCTTTACGATGGTTCCCGGTCACGTCATTACCTCGATGGCTGTCGAAGATGATTTATTTGAAGGCGACAGCTATTTTGTAGCAGAGATCAAATCCATCAAACGCCTGCTAGACACCGTTGCTACGAACCAGCGCTGCTATTGTTTTGTTGATGAGATTTTAAAAGGAACCAATACGGTGGAACGGATCGCTGCTTCTGCCAGCATCATCCATTGGCTGCGTGCCTACCCATCATTGGCATTTGTCGCCACTCATGATATTGAGCTGACTGAAATATTGAAAAATGACTGCTGCAACATTCATTTTTCTGAACAAGTCACGGAAGATGACGGCATCTCCTTTGATTACAAGGTCAAATCCGGTCCTGCCTTGAGCCGCAATGCAATCGCCCTCTTAAAAGTCATGGGCTACCCTGAAACGATCGTTCAAGACGCCTATACCGCCGCCAATGATTTTGATCAAAACCGTAAATGGCAGGATTTATAACTTCATACAAACAAAAGCGCCTTATCCTGTGACTAACACTGGGATAAGGCGCTATTTTACATTTCATTTAGTCAAACAAACCAGTCGTTAAACTGTATTGCTCTCCTTGTAACACATCGTATTGGATCAAATTGTAGGCATCATAGATTTCTTGGGCTTCTTGATCCAATGCAAGGGTCGTCTGCCATTGCCCGCCTTGATAGTATTGACCCATTTCAAAAGCTGGCAGCTCATCTTGCAAGGCCAATAACAACTGGTAAAACCCGCTCGTTGGTTGGTCACTGGCTTCTAATAGGTTCGGCGCAAAGTAAAAGGGACTTGTTACAGGTACATCTTCTGGGGCAAAATTTCCTTGCGAATCGACCATCAAAAACTCCGTTTCATGCAGGGCAGCCGTTTCATTTTGCTCCTTGATCTCATCGGCATAAATGCCTGGTAAATGATCCCCCCAAAAGACGACCAGCGTTCGCCGATCCAGCTGCTCTAATTCAGCTACAAAGTTTTTCAACGCTGTACTGCTGTAGGAGATATCCTGCAGGTAGTTTTCCAAAGAAGCCATATTGCCCGGACCACTTGCTTGGTAATTCAAGGTATCGTATTTACCAGCATACGGCATATGGGTCTGCATCGTCACTAAATGGACAAATTGCGGTTGCTGATCGTTTTCCAACAATGCCAGCACTTCTTTGTAGGCCGCCTCATCAGAAATATAAGGATTATTTTCGATTTTGTCGGTATAGGTCATCGTCTCTTGATCGATAAACTGTTCAAACCCCATCACCCCATAGACATCCTTGCGTTTGTACATCGATGTATCGTATGGATGGATCGCCGTTGCCGTATACCCTGATTGTTCCAAGAAAGAAACCAAGGATGGCAGTTGCGTCAATTTCGGCACCAGCATCGTGTAAGGCGTCGTCATTTGCGGATTCAATAGGCCCATGGCAAAACCAGTCAGCGCTTCAAACTCGATGTTTGCCGTACCGCCTCCATAATTTTGCGAAAGCATTTTTCCACTGATGGTTTGATCGGCGACGTGGTAATAGTCTTTCAACGGATCGCCGGTGATCGACAAGCCATTTAAATGGCTCGGGTCGGAAAAGCTCTCGCTCATCACATAGACGATATTTGGTGCTTCACTTTCACGGTCTTGATTTTTCTCCGCAGCCTGTGCATTGTAGGTGTCCGCAATCGCTTGGATCGCTTCTTTTGAATACCCCTCAGGCTTCGTCATGGCATCTACCCGCAGGTTGTACAAAAACCCACCGATGAATCCCGTATTGTAGTAGTTCATTTTTTGTGAATACGGAATCCAGAGCGCCGTCTGATTGTAGGCTTTGCGTAAAAGGTTGTTGCTGTCATTGAAGTGAGAAACATAGACTAAGCCCAGCGAGCATACGACCAGCACCGCTCCTCGCATCACTTGCAAACGCAGGTTTAATTTGCGGCTGCGATAGATACTCCAGCCGATCGCTCCGATCGCCGCCAGAGCGAAGAGGATGGCTAAGAAAAAGGCGCCATTGCCGATCATGGTTCGAAGAAGGTCGAATTGAGTGACCATCTTTAAATCATCGGGATAGATTGGTTCTTGGCGATAGACCATCTTCGTGTGGTTGGCATACCCTAAGATTCCGATGACAACACTATAAAAGATGCCCCCGATCAGTACCGAACCTGCCAAGCTGGCAAACACCCCATACACCAGCAGTAGCACCCCACAAGCCAAGAAAAACTTTGCTGTATGCCACGAAAAGGCAAATTTCAGAGCTAATTCAACGGAAAGATTGTTTTGACACCATTGCAAATATAAATTACTGAAAATAATCAACAGGACGATGGCGATGCCTTTTAATGCGATCTTCAGATAAGGATGGCTATTTATTTTCACGAAGGAACATTCCTCCTTTTCTACACGTTCTAGGTACCCTCGTATTTTATGCTTTCGAGGCAAGAAAGTAAAGCCGAGGTAAGAAGCTTTTGTTATTTTTAAAGAAAGCAAGCCTCATAAAAAAAGAGTCTAAGGTTTCTTGCCCCCTAGACTCTTCTTTCTATCCGAATGGAACTCAATCACTGGTTTCGTTTATTTCCAAAAATCATCAAAAATCGTGACTGGCAAGTGGCGTTTGTGTTGCGTTTTGTTCCACCAGTTTTCAATGGTTTGTTGGGCTTCAGCCGCAATTTCCTTGCCTTCTAAATAGTCATCGATGTCGTTGTAGGTCACTCCTAAAGCTGCTTCATCTGCCACTAAAGGTTTGCCATCTTCCAAGTCCGCAGTTGGGACTTTTGTATACAACGCTTCTGGCGCGCCTAAGTATTGCAAGAGTTGACGGCCTTGGCGTTTATTCAAACGAAATAGTGGTAAAATATCGGCTCCGCCATCCCCGTACTTCGTAAAGAAGCCGGTGATGTTTTCCGCAGCATGATCTGTTCCCAGAACAGCCCCTGCTTTTTCACCCGCAATGGCATATTGCGTAATCATCCGTTGACGGGCTTTGATATTACCTTTATTAAAGTCAGAAACCGCTAAGCCTGCTTCTTCCACCGCTTGTACTTGCGCATCGACGGCGGCTTTGATGTTTACCCGCAGCTCAATATCTGGTTTGATAAATTCAATGGCTTTTTTGGCATCTTCTTCGTCTGCTTGTTCCCCATAAGGTAAGCGTACCCCTATGAACTGATAGTTAGGATTCCCAGTTTCGCTGCGCATTTCCTCCATCGTCAATTGCGCAAGCCGTCCAGCTAACGTCGAATCTTGTCCACCACTGATCCCCAAGACAAACGTATGCAAGAACGGATTCTTTTGCAGATACGCCTTTAAAAAATCAATACTCTTACGAACTTCTTCTTTCGGGTCGATGGTCGGTAAGACTCCTAATTCTTTGATAATTTCTTGTTGCATGGTCATAGAAACGCCTCCTCTTATTTTTTGAAGCAGCTGACTGATCCTAGGACCAGCGCAGTTGCGGATTACAAAATCGCGCCATTGGTTTGTTTGCGTACTTTTTCAATCGTGCGCATTTTATGATCCCAGCATTCTTGCGAAAGATCGACTGGGTATTTCTGTGGATTCAAATCACGTTTGTACTCGTCCCAAAGGGAATCCAAGCAATTCGTCGCATAGGCTTTGATGTGTTCTAAGTCAGGCACTTGATACACTTGCTGGCCATCCACAAAGATGTCTTGCAATAATGGTCGCGCATCAAAGTTCGTCACTGTTTTGTTGATAAAGGTATGAACAGGATGGAACATGAACAGTTCGTCTTCTGCTTGTGGATTTTCTTCCCATAGCGTGACATAATCGCCTTCTGACTTGCCGTCAGATTTACGGGTGATCCGCCAAACTTGTTTTTTCCCAGGAGTCGAAACCTTTTCAGCATTGCTGGATAATTTGATGGTGTCGATCATTTCTCCCTGCTCATTTTCGATGGCCACCAGTTTATAAACCGCGCCTAATGCCGGTTGATCGTAAGCGGTGATCAGCTTGGTGCCGACACCCCACACATCGATTTTCGCCTTTTGCATTTTCAAGCTTAGAATCGTATTTTCGTCTAGATCATTGGAAGCATAGACTTTGGCTTCCGTGAATCCCGCTTCATCCAGCTGTTCACGGACTTTTTTCGAGATATACGCCATATCGCCGCTGTCGATCCGCACACCTAAGAAATTGATCTTATCCCCCATCTCTTTGGCCACACGAATCGCATTTGGCACACCTAAGCGCAATGTATCATAGGTATCGACTAAGAATACGCAATCTTTGTGGGTTTGGGCATACGCCATAAATGCATCATAGTCATTGCCGTAGGATTGCACGAGGGAATGGGCGTGGGTTCCGCTGGCTGGGATGCCAAAAATCTTCCCTGCCCGCACATTACTCGTCGCATCTGCTCCGCCAATATAAGCCGCTCGGGTCCCCCAAATGGCTGCATCCAATTCTTGTGCCCGCCGTGAACCAAATTCCAACAAGGGATCCGTGCCGATCACGGATTTGATGCGGGCCGCTTTCGTGGCGATCAGTGTTTGGAAATTGACCATATTCAGTAACGCCGTTTCGATCAACTGTGCTTGTGCCAACGGCCCTTCTACTTGAATGATCGGTTCATTGTTGAAGACTAAATCACCTTCTAACGCAGAACGAACGGTACAAGCAAACTTGAACTCCTTTAGATACTCTAAAAAGGCTTCTGGATAGCCGCCGATTTCTCGCAAGTAGGCAATATCCGTTTCTGAAAAGGATAAATCGTTCAAATAGTCGATCAATCGTTCCAGACCGGCAAAGATCGCATAGCCATTTTCAAAAGGCATGTCACGGAAATAGCATTCAAACACCGCATTACGATCGGCTCTGCCTAACTCCCAATAGGTTTGCATCATGTTGATTTGGTAGAGATCGGTGTGCAGCGTCAAGCTGTCATCTTTAAATAATTTCTGCATGTTCTTACTCCCTCTAGCTTACTTCTTCTCATTATAGCAAAAAAAACACAAAAGACAGAAAATCTTGTTTTTTCAAAAAAAAATTGGGTTTTTGCTAGTACAAGGCAATCCATCTGAGAACAAATTGCTCAAAAGCATGGGTCAGCCTCCTACTTATTGGCGCATCATACCTGCGCGCGTGTAAGGTCGCCCCTTTGTTCAACGTTTGATTGCTCTTGCAACGTGCATGTCCCAACTTCTTTCAACTACTATTCTTTCACAGGCAATTGAACAAGAATGACATCTTTCCTCGGTTTAGAAAAGGTGATGCCTCTTGCTTCCATTTCTTTACGAATATTAACATTGACGGTCACGTCTTTGCGATCGACCTTCAGCAAACGATGAATCGCTGTGTCGACTTCTTCCCGACTGATTTTCTTTTTATTGTTGATCAATACTAAAGAAATCGTATCAAAACTATCCACATAGAGAATCTGCGTCCGATCAAGCGAGTACAATTTATAGTATTTGATCGCTATTTTGTCGAATAGATACTTGGAGATGTTCGGGTAAAAAGTTTCCATATTTAGATTTTGGTTTACTGGGGTTTCAATCAACTTCATGCACAACATCCTCTCTCGAAACTAATTCTGTTAAAATAAAGCGGCCAACACCACCGTCTTCCGCGCGCTCAATGGTTCGATCACAAACTGCTTTGATCGCTGGGCTGGCATTTGCTACAGCCAAAGAAACATCCACCGCTTCAAACATCGCAAGGTCATTTTCACCATCACCGATCCCGTAGCTTTTGGCAGCGGGAAAAGCTTCTAAAAAGGAACGGATCGCGGCACCTTTGGTCGCCAATGGATCAACGATCTCCAGTGTTTGGACAAAGGATTGAAAAATCGCAGCCGTTTCTGATTGGATCATCGCCCGCAGCCGTTCTCTTTTTTCGTCTGACGCTTCCATCAGTTCGATTTTGATGACCTTTATCTCTGGATGTTCCTTCATAAACTGCAGCACGTCGTCTTTATGAAGACATTCGTTGTAAAAGAACTCATATTTGTAGTCAGCGATGATTTGTCCTCGCTCCCCTAACTCCGCGAGTAACTGCTTGCGGCTTTCTTGAAACTGCGCTTCATACAAATGCGCTTGCGGGGAAATGATGCCATGGTCAGTATGTAAGAAATAAAAAACCTCTTCTGTTTCTAAGATACCAATCACTTGCGCCAATGTCTTATAGGACAAGGTATGCGTCAAAACAGGCGCTTCTCCTTTTACCATCAGACCAGCGCCGTTTCCAAAAATCACATCGCAGGAAAGGCCTTCTTCCGCCATCATATCTTGAACAAGCTCAAATCCTCGCCCTGTGACAAACACAAAGTGATCCCCTTGGGCTTGCAAACAACGGATGGCTTCTTTATTGATCTCATGAATCGGGTGCCCCATTTCTTGGAACGTCCCATCAATATCAGAAAAAACTATTTGCATCTTATCTTCCTTTCTTTGTTATAATTATAGCACATTTTAAAAAACGCAAAAAAATTTTCTTGACTTTGTCGTTACGTCAACCTTTAGGATACAGGTGTAAGGAGGGAAAAGCCGATGGAATATACGATCAGTGCCTTAGCTAAACTGTCAGGAGTCAGCAGCCGTACCCTGCGGTATTATGATCAGATCAAGTTGTTACAACCGCAACGCACCAACTCAGCTGGTTACCGTATCTACGGGAGACAGGAAGTCGATCGCCTACAGCAGATTTTATATTTTAAGTCTTTTGGGCTGTCATTAGAAACGATCCGCGGAATCTTGGATGAGCCACAAGAATCGATCCAAACGGTCTTGTTGCAGCATTACCAACAGCTTTTACAAGAGCGAGCAGCCCTGGACAGTCTTTTGACCACCTTAGCGCAAACAATTGATTATTATGAAGGAGAAAAGACGATGACCGATCAAGAGAAATTCCGTTATTTTAAGGAACAAAAAATTCGTGAAAACGAAGCGAACTACGGTGCCGAATTACGAGAAGCCTACGGTGAGGAAATCATCGAACAAAGCAACCAAAAGTGGCAGCAGATGACCCAAGTCGATTATCAAGCACTGACCGACAACGAAAACCGCTTGTTGCAGCTGATAAAAGAGCTATTGAATGAAAAGGAAGGGAAACGAATCCCTTCTGACAAAGCCGAAAAGGCTTTTGCTGCGCATCAAGCATGGCTTAAACAAGCAGCGCCCTTTTACTCAGCAGAATATCACCGATCTTTAGGAGAAATGTACGTTCAAGACGAGCGTTTTACCGCCTATTACGATCAAAAAGCAGGCGTCGGCAGCGCGCAGCTGTTGAAACAGATCATTGACCATTACACCAAATCCCATTAAAAAAACGATGCGCAAGCACTGCCCGCTCAGGGGCACTGTTTGCGCATCGTTTCGTCTGTAGCTATCGTTTGATGAACTCATAGGGCATGCGATAGTTGCCGCTTTTTTCCATTACCGCCAATTGGACGGCGGTCTCCCCGCAAGCTTGCAAGTGATGATCGATCGTTGAAAGCTGCAGCAGCTCGCTGATGTATAGATTGTCCCGTCCAATCACGAGCCATTCTCCCGGCGCCTGCGACTGGATCCCAGCAGCAACATGATCCCCATTGGTGAAAATCGCTTCGACTCCTTTATCTGCAAAATAAGCAGCCGCTTCTTTGCCATCTTCTTCCGTCAAACAATCCCAAAAAATCAAGTCTTCGGAAAAGGTCGAAAAATAGTCATGAGCCAAACGGACCGTGATTTTTGAATTGCTGCTGAGCTTGCGGCTACGTCCCAATGTCACGCCGATTTTCTGGATGCCTTGTTCCTTAAAATACGTGAAGACCTCCTTGATCGATTCCTCTCGATCGATATAAGTGCAGCCGTCAGTCAAATACGAGATATTTTCACAAAAGACGATGCGTCCGTATGAACGATAAGGCAATAAGGTTTCGATCGGATTCGCCCGCGAGGTAATGATCAAAGCATCAAAGCTTTTCGCCGCAAATTCTTGCAAATATGCTTCCTCTACTTGCGGATCATAGTTCGTGGCTAAAAGCGTCACCTTATAGCCACGAGCAAACGCTGCTGTCGTGATGCCGCTCAATAATCGATCAAAATAGGGATGATTGACAAACGGTAGGATCACGCCGATGTTTTTGGTTTTGCCGACACTTAATGCCCGCGCCGTGTAATTCGGAATATAGTTGACCTCTTCCATGACAGCCAGGATCTTACGACGCTTTTCTTCACTGACATAAGGATTGTTATTAATGACTCGTGAAACCGTTGAGACCGAATAGCCGGTCAAGCGTGCAATATCCCGAATGTTTGCCATGACTCACTGCTCCTTAAACGAATAATTGTTCTTTCATATAGTCTATCACACTTAGCCCACATGTATAAAATTCATAGTAATCGTTGTGATGGATAAATCCGATGCGCTGAGACCCGAAGTGTTCATCACACGTCAAGTGACTGATCTCATCCACAGGAATTTCTACTAACCGTTCTTGAAAGAACCCTTTTGGCTTCGTCAATACCAGTTGTTGTCCATCAAATGCCAACGTCACATAACAACATTCCGCACAATTTTTCTTCATGTATGTATTCATGTTTCCATCCCGCCTTCCTTTTTATAAATCAAGCATACTGTATGAAACGCGTCTCAGAGCAAGTCATTTGTTTCACTTTTTGACAAAAACCGATCGCCCTTCATGTGAATCACTTCGCATATTTTGCTTTTGTTGGTACAATAAAAAGAGAACAGTGCGAAAAAAAAGCGCTATTTTTTAAGGAGGACCGCAAAGTGACATTAGAAGAAGCTTTTTTATTAGACACCTTGCGTTGCCGCTTCAAATTTTTAAGAGAAGAACGCGGATTGAGCCCAAAAGAAGTATGCCAGCATCTCGATGTGTCTTACCCCGATTACACCTTATACGAAGCAGGCGATCGCTTACCCGATGTATTGACGCTGCTACATGCAGCTTCCCTCTATAATGTTTCTGTCGATTACTTATTAGGACAGACAGAACGACCAGAACGGTATTTATGCTAACAATCGACTTTATCGAAAAAACGATCAAATGGTCGTTTTTTCTTTTGCCTCTTTCCCACTTTTCATCGATTAGCAACAATTGTTATCTAATCAAATGAAAAAAATCAAATCATGCGGTTCTTCTTGAAAAAAAATGATAGAATAAACCATCATACATAGAAGGAGTTCAAACAAACATGACCTATGCACTAGAACTAACCGATTTACGCAAAGTCTATGCTACCGGCGTTGAAGCGTTGCGGGGCATAAATTTGACGGTGGAAGAAGGCGACTTTTATGCCTTGTTAGGCCCAAACGGCGCTGGAAAGTCCACCACCATCGGCATTATCACCTCTCTTGTCAATAAATCTTCGGGAAGCGTCAAAGTCTTCGGCTACGATTTAGACAAAGAATTGGTCCAAGTCAAACAACAGATTGGTCTGGTTCCCCAAGAATTCAATTTCAATCCCTTTGAAACGGTCCAGCAGATCGTTGTCAATCAAGCTGGGTATTATGGTGTCCCACGCAACGAAGCCATCAAGCGCAGCGAAAAATACTTGAAGCAGTCGAATTTGTGGGAAAAACGCAATGTTCGTGCGCGGATGCTGTCGGGCGGGATGAAACGCCGTTTGATGATTGCTCGTGCCCTGATGCATGAACCACGGCTATTGATTTTGGATGAACCGACGGCAGGTGTCGATATCGAATTACGGCGGGAAATGTGGAGCTTTTTGCGGGAATTGAACCAAAAGGGCACAACGATCATTTTGACGACCCATTATTTAGAAGAGGCGGAAATGCTTTGCCGCAACATCGGGATCATCCAATCTGGTGAACTGATCGAAAACACCAGCATGAAGTCCTTATTGGCAAAACTGCAATTTGAAACCTTTCTTTTTGATATCGCACCGATCAAGCAAGCACCAACGATCACTGGGTATCCGATCCAAATGGAAGATGAACAGACCATCGCTGTTGAAGTCGCTCGAGATCAAGGCGTCAACGATCTTTTTGCCCAATTCAGTCAGCAAGGGATCAATGTCCTCTCCATGCGCAACAAATCCAATCGCTTGGAAGAACTATTTTTGAAAATCACCGAAGAATCACACGAAGCGGAGGAAAACCATGTTTAGTCTTTATTTTACAGCCTTAAAAAGTTTAGCGGTCAAAGAGACCAACCGCTATTTACGGATTTGGGTGCAGACCCTCGTCCCACCCGTCATCACTACTTCCTTATACTTTATTATCTTTGGGAAAATGATCGGCAGCCGCATCGGCGAAATGGGCGGCTTTTCTTATATGGAATTTATCGTTCCTGGGCTGATCATGATGTCAACGATCACTAGTTCTTACTCTAACGTGTCATCTTCCTTCTTTTCACAGAAGTTTCAAAAAAACATTGAGGAACTCTTAGTGGCGCCGGTCCCTACCCACGTCATCATTTGGGGCTTTGTCTTTGGCGGACTTGGCCGTAGTATCTTGGTGGGCACATTGGTGACCATCATTTCCCTTTTCTTCGTCCCATTACATGTTTATTCTTGGGTCATCGTTGTCTTAACCCTTGTCATGACCGCCATCTTATTTTCATTAGCAGGGTTGCTAAATGGGATCTTCGCCCAATCCTTTGACGATGTTTCCATCGTGCCAACCTTTGTTTTACAACCATTGACCTATCTTGGAGGCGTATTTTACTCCATCAGCATGCTGCCGCCGATTTGGCAAACGATCTCCAAAGTCAACCCGATCGTGTATATGATCTCTGGTTTCCGTTACGGCTTTTTGGGCACCATCGATGTCCCGATTTTCCTCTCCATCGGTATTTTGGTCTTGTTCATTGTCGTCTTATACAGCGTATGCTGGTACTTGATCCAAAAAGGCCGCGGGCTGCGTAGTTAATTGAACTTAAAATTTATTTTATAGCTTCTTAGCGATTCCCAGTGGGGGTCGCTTTTTTTCATTTAATTTCAGAAACTACTCCTAAAGACTGATTTATTGGCAACTATTTGTGATAGTCTTAACTTATTAATGTTTTTAGAGGAGGAATGTAATGATCGTTTTAGAAACAAGAAAGTTAACGAGGGTTTATGGAAAAGGAGAAACTAGATTCGATGCCTTGAAGGGCATTGATTTAAAAATCTATGCGGGTGAGTCAGTGGCAATTATCGGTAAAAGTGGTTCAGGTAAGTCTACATTGATGCACTTATTAGCCTTGTTGGACCAGCCTACTAGCGGAGATCTATTTTTACTTGGAAGAAATGTCAAAGGAAAAAAGGCTGCTGAATTAAACAAACTGCGAAACGAAACCTTTGGCTTCGTGTTTCAGCAATTTTTTATGAACGCCAAAGATACGGTTCATGACAACGTGATGCTGCCATTGAAAATCAGCGGTATGCGTCGAAATCAACGAAAAAAACTGGTAGATGAAGCACTACAAGCCGTAGAATTGGGTGATAAAGCAAAAAATAAAGCATCTGACCTTTCTGGCGGTCAAAAACAACGGATCTGTATTGCCAGAGCACTCGTCAACAAACCCAAAATCATTTTTGCCGATGAGCCTACTGGAAATCTTGATTCAGCGACGGGAGAAAAAGTCGAAGAGCTATTATTTGATCTTAACGAAAAAGAAAATATCACCCTAGTCATCGTCACCCACGATCCTGATCTAGCTGCCCGCTGTGATCGGCAGATCCATATTAAAGATGGTTTAGTGATTGAGGAGGACGATAAATGAAATTCAACGATTTGTTAAAAACTTCTGCGAAAAATCTGTTGCGAAACAAAGGCCGAACACTCCTGACGATCATTGCTATTTTTATTGGTGCCTTTACCATTTATCTAACGATGGGTATCAACACCGGTATTAATAATTACCTCGATCAACAAATTACAGCTGCCGGTGACAATAGCCTACTAGCAGTCTACAAAATGGATGGCAGTAATAATATAATACCAGCGTCCACTATTCAAGAATACGATCCAGAGAAATCCTCTGCAGAAGCTAACGTAATTACACCTGCAGATATGGAAGTAATTGAAAGTATCGAGCATATTGATACCGTTAAACCAATCAGCTTTTTAGTAGCGGATTACATTCAGGGGAGTTCCACTACGAAATATCAACTCAACGCAATGGCTTCTGGTGATATCGATTTAGAATTAGAAGCTGGTCGACAAGTCAATAATGAAGTTGATGGATTTGAAGTCATTCTTGATCAAGATTATGTGGAAATTTTAGGCTTTAAAGATGCCAAAGAGGCTTTGGAAAAAAAAGTTACTATTGGAGTGTCTTCTCATGCAACTGGTGAACAAGAAACCGTCACAGCAACAATTGTTGGGGTTCGCCATTTCAGCTTTATTCAAGCTGGAATGACTATTTTTAATCAGGCTTTGAGTCAAAAAGTGTTGGAAATTTATGAAGTAGGCTTACCAGAAAACTTAAAAAACCAATCTTTTGTTGTACAGGCATATCTAGAAGAAAATTTATCCAGTGAAGCAATCGATACCATCAAAGAATCTTTACAAGAAAATGGCTTCCAAGGAATGACTATGGAAGATGAAATCAATATGTTTCGTATGGTAATTGATGCGATTACTGGCGTCTTGACTTTATTTGGGGCAATTTCACTGTTAGCTGCCAGCTTTGGTATTATCAATACATTGTATATGTCTGTTCAAGACCGAACCCGTGAGATTGGCTTAATGAAAGCCTTAGGAATGAGCCGCAGCAAAGTTTTTCTGACCTTTAGCTTCGAAGCACTCTTAATTGGTTTCTTCGGCGCTTTCAGTGGGATCGTCGCCGCTTTTAGTTTAGGAAATATCATCAATGACTATGCTTCAAGCACGTTTCTTGAAGCTTTGACCGGATTTCAATTGATTGGTTTTTCTTGGTCGAACACGCTGACTGTTATGGGTGTCATCTTATTGATTGCCTTTTTAGCCGGCACATTGCCTGCTAACCGAGCAGGTAAACTAGATCCAATCCAAGCTTTGCGTTATGAATAAACATAAATAGTTACTGGACAAATAAAAAAAGATGAACTTCGTTAACGAAGCTCATCTTTTTTCTTTTATTAGGCATTCAAGACGACTTTTTCCAGCAATGCACCGGCTTGGTGTCTGCCTTCTAAATCAGTACTTCCAGAAAATTGCTGCACGCGATCCATGTTGGTGATCAAAACGATCACCATGGTTTCTTTGCCTTGCTGCTTGATAAACGGCAGATCCATTTGTGCCAGTTTGGTTTGCGGAGTGACTTGCTCCCCAGCTTTGACAAAGACTTCAAAGCCTTGACCGCCAAGGGAAACTGTATCGATCCCCATATGCACAAGAACTTCAACGCCGTTTTGGGTTTTGATCCCGACGGCATGTTTTGAAGGGAACACAGTGGTGACTTCGCCACTGACTGGTGCAAAGATTTGGCCATCTTGGGACTCGATGGCATAGCCTTCTCCCATCATTTTCGTTGAAAAAACTTCATCTGGTACATCTTCTAATGGGACGTATTCACCATGGGTCACGGCATGCAGATCCACTTCGTTGGTGTAACGATCGCCTTCTGCTGCTTGATTTGGTACCAAGAACCAGCTCATGGCAAAAGATAATCCGATCGCCAAGATGATCCCTAGAACGGCGTAGACAAAGTATTCCCCGATATAGGCTGGCAAACTAAAGATACTTGAAAGAATGTACCCATAAATACGAACACCGAAGAAACTGATGAAGGCAGAAGCTACAGAACTACCAACTGTTGCTGCGATAAAGGCTTTTTTATACTTCGACAAAATCCCGAATAACGCAGGTTCTGTGATCCCTAACAAGCCTGAAACCGCCGACGATAGAATGATCGATTTTTCTTCTTTGGTTTTGACTTTGAAATAAATAGCTGCTGTTGCGCCGGTGATTGCCATATTTGCCATAAACATCATTGGCATCAGCATATCATATCCTTGATTGGCAAAGTTTTGCAAAGCGATCGGGGTCATGGCATGATGCAGTCCCGTGAAGATTGCGATTGGTCGAATCGCCCCTACCACGATTCCTGCTAAGACAGGCGAGATAGTGAATAATCCAGCCACGCCAGCAGCCAATAAGTTTCCTAGATGGATACTGATTGGGCCAATGACCGTTAATGTCAAGATACCAGCGACAAACAACGAAATCGTCGGTGTAAATACGGTGCGCAGAACTTGTGGTAAGAGTTTATCGACCCAACGGTAAATATAGCTGAGTGCCAGCACGGCAAAGATAATGGGAATCACTGTCCCTGCATAGTTAAAGACGGGTACTGGCAATACGCCGAACAAACGAAAGGCGGAAATGCTTCCTTCGGCTACCGCATTGGTCATTGTTGGAAATTGCAGCGTTGCCGCGATTGCGATCGCTAAATATTGATTGGTTTTAAAAATCCGAGCGGCAGAAGCAGCAACAAAAAATGGCAAGAATGTGAATACGCCGCTCGCAATCATGTCGATCACTAAATAGGTATCTGTTTGATTAGAGATGACATTCAATGCCACCAATCCAGCCATCAATCCTTTGATCATTCCTGCGCCAGCGATAGCTGGAACGATCGGACCAAAAACGCCAGAAACGGTATCCATAAATAAGGAAACGGCGCCTTTTTTCTCAGATGACTCCCCTTGGTTCGCTTCATCAAGTCCTAATTCTTTGGCCAAAGGTGCATAATAATCAGCAACATCCGTTCCTATCACTACTTGCAGCTGATTGCTTTGATATTTTGTTCCTACGACTTTGGGTGTTTTTTCTAACGCCGCATAGTCGACTTTTTTCTCATCCTTTAAATCAAAACGCAAGCGAGTCATACAGTGCCATGCATTGTTGATATTGTCTGATCCGCCAACATCTTTAATGATCTGTTTTACGATGTCTTCTTTGGTCATCTTTTTTTCCCCCTGTTGTTTGCTAACGGTCCTGATCCTTTTGACGGGCGCCCTTTCAGGTGTTTCCGTTTTCACACACATAGTAGCATGCTCACACAGACTTGTAAAACCAGTCCTTTTTTGATAAAACTAGAATAAAAACGCTATATATCAACGTTTTATTATAAAATAGGCAAAAATTGGACTGGTTTTATGGTGTATATCCAGTTTTTATTAGACCAAATTGACAGCGGTTGCCAAGCATGTTTCAATGGCTATAGCAACTAGAGACAAAAATTGGAGTGAATGAAATGACACCAACGATCATCACCGACGTCAAAGCCTTTGCGATCAAACCTGATCGTCATAACCTTGTTGTCGTTAAAGTAGAAACGAACAAAGGCGTATCTGGGTTAGGTTGTGCAACCTTCCAGTTTCGCCCACTAGCCGTAAAAACCGTCGTTGACGAGTATTTACGCCCCCTCTTACTTGGCCGCGATGCCAATCAAATCGAAGATCTTTGGCAAGTGATGAATGTCAATTCTTACTGGCGGAATGGTCCGATCACCAACAATGCCATCTCAGGAGTCGACATGGCTTTATGGGACATCAAGGGACAATTAGCCAATATGCCATTGTATCAACTGTTAGGTGGAAAAGCGCGTACGGCGATTCCCGCCTATACCCATGCCGTGGCAGATAATCTCGAAGACCTTTATCAAGAAATCGATCACTTCTTGGCTGAGGGCTATCGCTATATCCGTTGCCAATTAGGTTTTTATGGTGGAAATCCTAGCCAACTGCAAACACCCGATCAGCCCATCGCTGGTTCCTATTTTGATCAAACAGACTACATGGACACAACACTGAAAATGTTTGCTGCGATCCAAGAACGATACGGCAATCAATTTCAAATGCTGCATGACGTGCATGAACGGCTGCATCCAAACCAAGCGATTCAATTTGCAAAAGCCGCTGAGCCTTTCAATCTCTTTTTCCTAGAAGATATTTTGCCGCCGGATCAAAACAAGTGGTTGCAGCAACTCCGCAGCCAGTCGGCGACCCCGATCGCGACCGGCGAATTGTTCAATAATCCGATGGAATGGCAAGAGCTAGTCAAAAATCAACAGATTGACTTTATGCGTGCCCATGTCTCACAAATTGGTGGGATCACGCCAGCATTGAAATTGGCTCACTTCTGCGATGCGATGGGCATTCGGATCGCTTGGCACACGCCGTCTGATATCAGCCCTGTCGGCTTAGCCGTCAACACCCATCTAAATATCCATCTCCATAATGCCGCGATCCAAGAAACGATTGCGATCCCAGCAAATACCCAGTCGGTCTTTGGTGGTAGTCCGCAACCTGAAAACGGCTATTTTTATCCCATCGAGAAAAGTGGGATCGGAATCACGTTCGATGAAGCAGCAGCTGCGGAATTTCCCGTGGTTTACCGTCCTCATGAATGGACCCAGAGCCGTACACCAGACGGCACTTTGATCACTCCTTAAACACAACAAAAGACATCCCCTGTCCAATCGACAGGGGATGTCTTTGTTCTCTCTGGGTAAGGACAACGCAACTGGCACATTTGCTTTTCCAAAATCAATCGATGCGTGAGCGATGGATCTCACGGTCAAAGGGACGGATATAGGTCACAGCATAATCAATGGCAACGATATTGCTGAACTCATACACGCGGCCGTCTTCTAAAATCGCCCGATTGCTGATCTGCATTGCCGGTGTTCCCCGCTTGCACAATAAAATACCCGATTGCGCGGTCGATGTGGTGATGGGGGTATAGCTGGTAATGTAGTGGGAAATTCGGTATCCGCAGCTTTCGACATAGCGTTGGATCGAGTGTTCCACGATTTCTTGTGTCAATTCGGGAAATAGGCTGACGGGCAATTTAGAGGTTTCCAGCTGTTCGATTTTATAATTGACGATCCGCACTCGTTCAAAGGTCCAGACTTCCTCATCTGGGCCTATTTGGAAAATCTGCTGTTCATCCAACGTTGCTACCGCCTTATTCAAGGAAATCATTTTGGAATGGATGCGGTCATAAGGGGTGCGGGTCAAGGAATTAAAGATCATTGGGTTTTTGACCCATTTTTCATGGATAAAAATCCCTGAACCTTGTACCACTTTGACGATCCCGATCTCTTCAAGGTTTTTGATTGCTTGCTGGATCGTAAACCGCGAAACGCCATAGGTTTGCGCAAGGGTTCTTTGGTTGGGTAATTTGCCGGCAGAAAATTCTTCCTGATAGATTTTACTCAACAGATCTTGCACGATAAATTCACGTTTTTTCATAATGGCTCCTTCATTTGAGCGGGAGCGATCTCGCTCATGGACCAACTGCAAGCCTTCATATCGATACGACCACTGGCTTTGAAGACCACCCCTTCATCGACGAGTGCTGCTTTTCGCCCATTGGCGGAGGGACCAACTAAGACGCCATCTGCCCGCACGACACGATGGGCAGGGACATCCTGAGGGCTCAAGCGCATCGCTCGACCGACTGCTCGCGCGCCGTTGATTTGTCCCAATTTCCACGCAATCTGACTATAGGAGACGACTTTACCAAAAGGGATCTGCCGCGCCAGCGCATAGACTTCTTCATAGAATGGATTCATACTGTTCGCTCCTTCTTTGATTCTTTCTATCATAGTACTGGATTCCCTGCCAATAGTAAATGAACAGACGCAACTTTAGCAATAGCCATACAAACACTCGATTCGTTCTCTAGCAAGCCAAGAACGAATCGAGTAGTCATTAGTTTGGAAAATCAAAGTAGTTTTTCGCATTGTGATAAGAGATATCTGCGACGATCTGCCCTAAATATATTTCATCTGCTGGTAGTTGTCCGTCTTCTACCCATTCACTGATCACCTGACACAAAATCCGCCGGAAATACTCGTGGCGTGGATAAGACAAAAAGCTGCGAGAATCCGTCAGCATGCCGACGAAGTTTCCAAGAATCCCGCCTTCTGCTAGGGTCGTCAACTGATATCGCATACCAGAATACGTATCATTGAACCACCAAGCAGAACCTAATTGCAGCTTGCCTTTGCTCTCTTCTTGGAACGCCCCCATCAGCGCAGTCAACACTGGATAATCTTTGGGGTTCAGTGAATACAAAATCGTCTTCGGCAGTAAGCTTTCCGCCTGAAGCTGCGCCAATGTCCGACTTAAGCCGCTCGCTAGACGGTCGTCCCCCATCGCATCACCGCCACTATCAGGCCCTTGTTGTTGGAAAAGCTTTTGACTGTTGTTGCGAGTCGCCATCAGATGCAATTGCGCGGTCCAGCCTTGCTTTGCGTATTGGCGCATCAAGTCAATCAGCAAGCCGGTTTGAAACTGTCTGATTTCTTCATTAGTCAGTGTCCCAGTGGTCAAACGCTTCTGAAAAATCGCTTCAAGTGCAGCGGTATCGTAGGCTTCCTCTCCAAGACGTGACAGACTGTGATCTGCTAAACGACAGCCCCGTTGCTGGAAGTAGGAAATACGCACGGTCAATGCTTCAACCAGCGTTTGATAGCTAGTGATTTCTTTGCTCGCAGCTGCAGCCAATTGCTTAAGGTATGCTGGAAATTCTGAATTCTGCAGATTAATTGCTTTGTCAGGACGAAAGGTAGGATACACAGCAAAGGATTCTTCTGCCAGCTTTTGATGATACGTCAACGAATCAATGGGATCATCCGTCGTACAGATCACCTCAACGGCCATCTTTTTGATCAGCCCTCGTGGTGAAAATTCCTTCGTCTGCAACTGTTGATTGGCTTTTTCCCAAATGCTTGCTGCATTGGCTAGTGTCAACCGCTCATCAATACCAAAGATTCGCTTCAATTCCAAATTGGTCCAGACATATAATGGATTGCCAATGCAAGCCTCCAAGGTCTGCGCCCAAGCACAGAATTTTTCGTAGTCATCAGCATCGCCAGTGATCAAAGATTCTGCAACACCATTGGCTCGCATCAAGCGCCATTTGTAATGGTCCCCCGCCAGCCACGCTTGGGTCAGATTGGTGAAGTTTTGGTCTTCGAAAATCTCTTTCGGATCTAAATGGCAATGGTAATCAATGATCGGCTGCTTTTTTGCATACCCATGGTATAACTCTTTGGCAAAGCTGTTTTTCAAAATAAAATCGTCAGTTAAAAACATTTCTTCGCTCCTTTTCTTAACGCCCCACGCTCTTGTCGATGGCTTCCCACAACCCTAATAAGTAGGAAGCGCCGATCGCCCGATCATATAAGCCATAGCCTGGACGTCCCGTTTCTCCCCAGATCATTCGCCCATGATCTGGTCGAATATAGCCGTCAAAGCCATTTTTGTACATCGCTTCTAGGATCTGATACATGTCTAACGAGCCTTCAGAGGAGAGATGCGGTGCTTCATAAAAGTCTTTGTCATTGCCCAAGTATTGAATGTTACGAACATGGGCAAAAGGAATTCGATCCCGGCGACAAAACTCAGCCAAAATCTCATAGACATTATTGGCTGGGTCTTCGGCGATACTGCCAGTACAAAGTGTGATACCATTTGACGGACTGTCGACCACGTTACAGACCCAATCCAGATCATCACGGTTTTTAACGATACGCGGCAGACCAAAAATCGAATAGGGAGGATCATCTGGATGAACAGCCATCTTGATGCCGACCTCTTCGCAGGTGGGAATGATGGCTTTTAGGAAATAAGCAAAGTTTTCTCTTAATTTGTCATCATCGACATCCTTATACGCAGCAAACAATTCTTTGACATGAGCCAAACGTTCTGGTTCCCAGCCTGGCAAGGTATAGCCAGAGCTTGACTCCTCAACTTCTTTGACGATCTCTTCTGGGTCTTTGTCGATCCCTGCTTTTTCAAATGCCATCGTAGAAGAACCATCGGCTAAGCGATAATCGAGATCCGTTTTGATCCAATCAAAAATCGGCATAAAATTATAGCAGATCACTTCGATCCCGTATGCTGCCAAATTACGAATCGTTTCTTTGTAGTTTTCGATATACAGGTCTCTCGAAGGCAAGCCAATCTTGATGTCATCATGAATATTGACACTTTCGATCACCTTCAGAGAAAGTCCAGCTGCTTCGACTTCTTCCACGAGCGCCTTGATCCGTTCTTTGGGCCAAACTGCTCCAGCAGGCAAATCAAAGAGTGTACCGACGATGCCTTTCATCCCAGGAATTTGACGGATATCTGCTAACTTGATTTTATCGTATTCTTTTCCATACCAACGAAATGTCATTTCCATTTTTTATTCAATCCCTTCTACTGTTTCATGTAATGTTTTACGGACTGCGCCGGTTCCTGCTAGCATCTTAGCGAACAAGTGACCCACGTTTTCAGCGATTCCTGCTTGATAGAGATCCAACCCGAAAATCTGCGGATTTGCTAAGATTGGGCGAATGATCCCTTGAACATCGGCGGCTGTCCCTAACTGACACTCCCGTAAAATCTCTTGCAATTCTGCTAAGAGGGGATCAGGACTTGGGACAAATAGATGGCCTTCATCATCGATCGCTAAGAGATAACGCAACCAGCCAGCAATCGCTAAGGGAATAAAAGTCAGCTCAGAAGCCGAGCCTTCTTTCTCCACATACTTTTTGATGGTTTCGCCAAAACGGATGGCGATTTTCTGTGAGGTGTCTGCGGCGATCCGCTGTGGGGTGTCAGGAATCAGCGGATTCGGTAAACGAAGACCGACCACCTCATCGATAAATTTCTTTGGCTGAATGATCTCAGGATCTTCCACTACCGGTAAGCCTTCACGATAGCCGATTCCTTTGATCAAAGCGACAATATCTGGATCGGTCATTTCCGCAGCAATGGATGTATAGCCGAGTAAACAGCCGAACAAACTCATTGCCGTATGCAGTGGATTCAAACAAGTTGTGACTTTCATACTATCGGTTTTGTCTACGATCTCTCGACTCGTCAAGATCACCCCTGCTTTGTCTAAATTCGGGCGACCGTTCGGGAAATCATCTTCAATCACCAAGTAATGAGTCGCCTCTGTGTTAGCAAACGGAGCGATCGTCGTTCCTTTATCGGTCCGGATGACTGGCAACTGCTGAATGCCAGCTGCTGCTAATTCTTCTGCAACTGCTGTTGAAGGATTTGGCGTAATCCGATCGATCATTGACCACGGAAACGTCACTTGCGCGTTGTTTTCTAAGTATCGAACAAACGCTTCTGAAACATGCCCCAGCTTTTGCCACTCTTTTGCGATGGTGACCATCGCCGCTTGGAAACGGAGCCCATTTTGCGAAAAATTATCGGTGGAGACCATAGCGATCGGAAGAGCCCCTGATTGAAAACGATCCCATAAAAAGCTAGCCAAAATGCTCATTGTATGGTTGACCTGATGAGGACCCGCAGCGAGATCCGCTTGGACGACAGGCAAAAAATTCCCCTGACTGTCTTTTAAGCCATAGCCTTTTTCTGTGATTGTTACGGTGACCAATTGTAGTGACGGCTCACGAAATACTTTGCGTATATGCTCATAACTCGCAGTGCGGGAAGGATGGCAATAATAACTAGCCGCCGTTGACTGGAGCAATTTTTTCTCCAACCGTCCCCCTTCGTGCATGATCACTTCTAAAATGTCATTCTCGTAAGGCGCGTACACTTGATCGATCACTTGTTCATCAAAGGTTTCACACACTACGATTCCTTTTGACAACGCTTGTTGATCGATCAACGTTTGGGCTACTTCTGCGTGAAATGCCCGATACAAATTTCCCCCACCAAAGTGTAGCCATTGAAACTGAGTATCTGATTGATCCCTCACTTCTTTGGGAACGACCGGCATCGTAACTCCTGCCTGCTTCAAGGCAGTAAAATCAAACATCCTACTTCCTCCTTTTCCTTAAAACTGATATATTAGTATTCTAGTTCATTCCATACTGAATTGCAAGCCTTTACAAAAGGTTATTCAACTTATATACTAGTTTTATTACTCAAAACTATCCCTAGGCACTTTCCTTCAGAGTTTTTCTTTCGAAGGGAATTGAATGCCTGATACAGAAAGAAGCGTTTATGTTGAACCCTACAAATTTTCAATCACAAGCTTATGAATCAATCAAAGAATTGATTTTAACCGCCAAACTGATTCCCGGTCAAAAAATATCTGAAAAGGAATTGGAGCAACGACTAACCATCGGCAGGACGCCGATCCGTGAAGCAATTATTCGTCTGCGCCGTGAAGCACTGATCCATGTCGTTCCCCAAAGCGGTACCTATATTTCTAAAATCAGCATCAAACAAATTGAAGAAGCTCGTTTTGTCAGAGAGACGCTTGAAAAAGAAGTATTCGTAGCTGCCTGCCAAGCCGTTACAGAAGAACAGCTGAAAGAACTAGAAAAGCTCGTTATTTTGCAGCGGACCTATGCCCAATTGAAGGACGAAATCGAATTTTTCCAACTTGACGAGGCCTTCCATCAGTTGATTTATAAAATCGCCGACAAAGAGAATGTCTGGAATTGGCTACAAACGATCAATCTGCCTTTAAATCGCTTCCGCTTCTTACGTTTAGAGGTGGAGGAATTGTCTTGGGAAATTATTTTGCGGGATCACGAAGAAATCTTAGCAACCTTAAAAGAAAAAGACCAAGCCAAAATTGCTCCCTTGGTCGGACAACACATTGATGTCATTGATAACGATTTGGTTTTTGTGGAAAAAGCCTTTCCCGATTACTTTACGGAGTAAAGCTATTTGAAAATCATGGACCTTAAAAACCACCCTCGTCGAGTAGATAGCCTACTTGACGAGGGTGGTTTCATATGCTGAACAAGCGAGAATACGATCATTCAATGGGATGATAACTAAAACCTTGCCCCAGTACTTCTGAGACATTATTGACGATCACAAACGCTTTTGGGTCAATCGTCTCAATGATTTGTCTGATCTGCATAAACTCTTGGTCGCTGGCAACGATCAGCAGCACTTGCTTGTCGGCTTGCTGGTAACCGCCTTGGGCAGCCAACAGGGTCGCGCCCCGAGCTGTTTTATCAAAGACCGCTTCTCGAATCTCATTCACGTGGTTTTCACTTAAAATCATGATAGATTTCTTTCGGTTAAAGCCGGTTTCAATGTAGGTCATCACACCAGAGGTGATCACGATCGATAAGATCGCAAACAAGAACTCTTCAAACCCGAAAACGAACAAGTTCATGGAAACAACGATCGCATCGGTCGCCAGCAAGCCAATCGCTGGATTCAAATTAAAGTATTTCTTGAAAATCAGCGGTGGAATCGTTGTGCCGCCGCTGGAAGACTGATTTTTGTACAAAATCGCTACTCCTAAAGCAAAAATCGCACTGCCAAAAATCACGGAAAGCAACCGGTCTTCAGCCACCATATATTCCGGAACTAAAGCAATTGCTACTGGAAAAGCAAAACTACCATAGAGGACTTTCAAAAAAGGCCCCTTCCCTAAAAAGGCATAGGCAAGAATAAGCATGAGAATATTCAAGACCATGATCACAGCCGCTCGATCCCAACCGAGTGCTGACTCTAATAAAATACCGATTCCGCTGACACCGCCAGCTGCCACATGATGCGGGCCCAAAAATAAATTGATGCTTGCCGCTAACAAGAAAAGCGCTGCGGTGATTTTTCCATAGGTTTTCAGAATTGTCATTTGTTTCCTCTTTTCTCTGTCATTTTCACGGTTTATTCAAGCTGCTTTGCAGCCATTCTTACTCCTCACTATACGCCCATTTGATGTCACCGACAAAATTTATGTTTAGCCAGAGGGAATAACCGGAAATCTGTTGGCTGATTGCCTGATTCAATCGTTCTCGCAAGGGATCTTGCTGACCTACTGTATCGAGAGGCGTTGCAGGTAAAATCACTACATCTAATTCCACAATGACTTGATTACCGACTTTGGCGGTACGTAACACAAAGTCCACCACTTCTTCTGCGCGCAATTCTTTTTCAACGATCGTCATGATGGTCTCCCTCAGTTCTTCTTTTGGAGTAGAAGAAGTCAATTCTAAAATCGCTGCTTTCAACTCTTTTATCGAAAGCTGGATAAAGAACAAGGTGATCCCGATGGAGATGATTGGGTCGACATACATCGCAAAATTCCCATAGGGACTGGCTTGGATCAGCCAGGACACAAGAAATGAACCGACGACACCCAGACTAAAGAAAAAGCCGAAACGCCATTGTTCTAGTTCCACCCAATAAAAGGGATGGGTCAGTGGTTTCTTTTTTAAGTACAAGTAAAAAGAGAAACAGTAGATCGTACCAACCAGCGAGAAATACAAACCGATTGGATCAATCATGCCATCACTGACCTGTAATAAACTAAAAGCAGACTCAATGATCCCATAAATTGAGATCAGCAGGATGATACTATATTGAATAAATACCACTAATGGCATCAATGCCTCTTTACCGAATGGGAAACGTTCAAAATCTTGGGCTTGGATATATTTTGCCACGTACAAAGCAATCAATGACATCACTGCACCAATCAATGTATAGACCCCATCTAACAAGAGGACGTTATAACTGACCAGCAACCCAAAAAGCAAGGCACCGCCACCATAGATACTCCCAGCGACAATCGATGCCAACAAAAGCTTGCGTATTTTTTTCTTTTCACTCATGATACTCCTCATCTTTCACAAAAAAACTATTCTTTTGATTGTGTTCTTCTATCTATAAGCCTATCTTCCCATATAAATAACATGAAAAACAGTCAATTTTTTCATACAAAGCGGAAAAAAATAGTGTTGCTGTCAATCATTCACTCTATTCTCTAATGACGTATATACGGTTTTCCTCTTCCTCTCTTTTTACATTCTGGTGTAAATCCCCTTGACTACACAGATTGATTCCCTTATCATCAAGGGTAACCATATTCAATCAGAATTTTCAGAATATTCCGTTATATTTTTCATAACGGCGATTCATTGGAAGACAGGGAGGATGAAGAGAGTGAAAGAAACAAAACAAGTCCCATGGACAGGAGAACCAAATCAACGTGCGATCAACTATTTGAATGAAGAAGGCAAAGTGATCGTTTGCCCAACCAAAGTCGGCTATATCATTGCCGTCTCTGATAAAAAAGGGCTGGAACGCAAGTTTTCAGCGAAGAATCGCAAGCGTAACAAACCAGGCGTCGTTCTTTGCAGCTCATTGGAACAGCTACATGAATTAGCCGAACTAAATGCGGAAACCGCCGCCGTTTACGAAACTTGCTGGAACAATGACGTGTTATTCGGTGCAATTTTGCCTTGGAAAGAATCAGGAAAAGCCTATATCCCAAACGATGGTTCAGAAGAATTGATGACGGACGTTCGGGGAACCAGCTGTTTTGTGATCAAATTCGGTGTCCCTGGTGAGCAGATTTCAAAAGAACTTTGGGATCAGAAAAAGAAATTGCTTTTCGCCAGCTCAGCGAACCCTTCAGGCAAAGGAAACCGCGGACTTGTTGAAGGGATCGGCGAACAAATCGCGCAAGAAGCCGATCTAATCATTGAAGGCAATGACTATGTTGCATCGATCCAACCAGACAAAACGCTGGAAACCCGCTATGAGCAAGGAGTCATGGTTTCTTTCGTTGATAAAGACGGCAACTTGATTCCTGAGCAAGGAGACCAACGCTCCATCACACCCGCACCTGTCTTGATCCGTAAAGGACTCGATGTTGAAAAAATCCAAATGTACCTTTCTGATCACTTCAACTCATGGGACTATCGCCACGGGGAGTACTATTGATCTTTCATCGTCAACAAAGAACCGAAGAACGAGCTAGCTGCCCTCCTTTTCAAGGAGAACCGCTCAGCTCGTTCTTCGGTTTTTCTATCGTGTTTCTTTCAAAAGCTGAATGATCTCTGCCTGCTGTTTGATGATCATATCTTGTTGCTTGATTTTAATCCAGTTTTGATCGATTTGGATAGCTGCTCCGAGGTCTTTGTAACTGAGTTTGGGGATCTCCATGAACAGTCCGCGGTGAGCAGCTAAGTCATTAAAAATCTGAACAGACAGACCCTCACTCAATTCATGAACCTCTTTTTCTACAATATACTGGTTGATCAGGTCTTCTACAGTCAAACTCTTTTTTCGTTTCTTGCCTTGTGTACCATTCGAATTTTCGGATTTCTTGTTCGTACCAAACATTTTTGTTCTCCTTTCGTTAGGTCATCCTTCCTTCATTTTGTGATTCCGTGTCTCTTCTTCAGTGACCAAAATAAAATCGAGCGAAACCTACATGTAAACATTTTGTCACAAAATAGCATTATTATCTACATGTTATTGTTTTTAACGATAAAAAAAGAGGGATGAATTACGATCTGGTTTTATCTGTCTTAGAATTCCAACTTTATTTCTGCTATAATACCCTCATAAACACATAGGAGGTACTCGATGAAAAAGCATTCCTCAATTGCTTTCTAGGGGACGACGCCAATGACAGTGACTTTGGACTACACTTACTGCTGGGTTGTGGGCTGCCGCAACACAGTGCTTAGCACAAAACGAAAAAACTAAGCGTGGTACGGATTGCGAAATCGCATGAAGCTGGAAGCAGAAGTAATCGTTACGGACGGTGAATGTGTCCCTAGCCAAAGAAGCCTGATGAAGAACGAACGGAACCCTTTTCTCTCAAAAGAAATCATTCTTTTGGAGGAAGGCAAAATGAGAAAAAATGAAAATACGACCTTTGTTTGTAAAAACTGCAGTACGCCTGTGGCACCCTTGACCAATGGTTCTTACCGCAACCATTGTCCCCAGTGTCTCTACTCGTTACACGTGGATATTCGCCCGGGTGATCGTCAAAATACTTGCCATGGCTTGATGCGACCGATTGACTATCGCCAACATTCCAAAAAAGGCTATCAGGTGCTGCATGAATGCACCCGCTGCAAAAACCAGCAGTGGAATATCGTGGCACAGGATACGCAACAGCCAGACCATTTTATTGAGTGGTTGGCTCAAACCGCTGCGTATCACTAAAAAACCAAAGAAGACCATGCTTAAGGCTGGTCTTTTTTGGTTATCAGAACAACGGACCCCTTATACCACTAACTGCTCATAGACATTGTCGTCATAAGAAGCGCTTGCTTTAACCTAAAAAAAACAGCCCGCTGTTTCGTCGATTGGTTGACGAAATTGCGGGCTGTCCTGCTAGTGTCTTCTTGATGATTTTACGTTGGTTTGCGCTTATTCAAAAACGAATTGATTGTGATACAGTTCCGCATAAAAGCCGTCAGCCGCCACCAATTGATGGTGATTGCCTTCTTCAATGACTTTGCCATCCTTCAAGACTACGATGCGGTCGGCATTCAAAATCGTCTTCAAGCGATGGGCGATCACAAAACTGGTTCGACCTTTGATCGCTTCATCCATTGCTCGTTGAATTTTCGCTTCGGTCACGGTATCAACGTTACTGGTGGCTTCATCCAAAATCAACAATTCTGGATTGGTCAAAATCGTTCGGGCAATACTCATCAATTGTTTTTGACCAGTACTGAAAAGATTATTCTCTTCGGTGATCTCCGTGTCATAGCCTTTTTCCAACGTCATAACAAACTCATGGATATTGGCTTGTTTCGCTGCTGCAATGACTTCGGCTTCAGTCGCTTCTGGTTTCCCAAAAGCAATGTTTTCGCGAATCGTCCCTGAGAACAACACGGATTCTTGCAAAACGATTCCCACTTGAGAACGCAGCAGATCCAAGTCTAGCTCCCGGATGTCGATGCCGTCAAAGGTCACAGAACCACCATTCACATCATAGAAGCGATTCAATAGGTTCATGATGGTCGTTTTTCCTGAACCCGTCGGTCCGACTAATGCGACCATTTCGCCTTTGTTGACTGTGATCGACACATCTTTTAGGACCAATTTTTGACTGTCATACCCAAAGTCCACATGATTCAAAGCAACCGCCTCTTTGATGCCCTTCACTTTGATCCCGTCTTTTGGTTTGACCTCATCGGGTTCATCAAACATTTCATTGATTCTGCGCGCACCGGTGATCGCCAATTGAATCATGCTGTAACCAGAAGAGATCTGCATCAATGGTTGATAATACTGCTGCGAATACTGGACAAAGGTCACAACTAATCCTAAAGCAACGGAACGTTCTAAGTCACCGTTCAATGCTAACCAGCCACCAAAGAAAATCACGATTGCCGTGTTCAACAAGGACATCCCTTGCATCAAGGGGAAAAGCAGCCCAGAGTAGACTTGCCCTTTGTAGGTAGCTTCGCGGACTTGTTGGTTGTGGACCAAGAAACCGTCGATGGTTTCTTCTTGCAGTCCATTGGTGATGATGATTCGTTGACCACTGATTTTTTCATCGACATAGCCGTTTAATTTTCCGACTTCATCTTGCTGCAGATCGACATATTTGCGGGCTTTTTGGATCACGATCACCGCGATTAAGACCGCAATCGGGGTAGAAGCAATCGTTGCCCATGCCAATTCAACGTTTTGACGGAACATCATGATCAAGATTCCCACCATTAAGACTACATTGGTCAGCACTTGCAACAATGCTTGGTTCAGACTGTTTTGGATGTTATCCAAGTCACTGGTAAAACGGCTCAAAATATCACCGTCTTGATGAGAATCAAAGAATTTGATCGTCAATTTTTCCAGTTTATTAAATAAACCGATCCGCATTCTGTTGGTTGATTTCCCCACCACTTGCGTGAACAAGATACTATAAACAAAATTGGCTGCACTGGCTAAGACATAAAAAATCAACAATTTCCAAATGATCGATAGAAAAGCTGATTTATCATCGACCCCTTGCATCAAACCACCAACATAATTCGCCAACTCTTGGAACGCTTCTCCGACAAAGACTGGCGCTTGCACTTGCAGATACGTTGCCAGAATCACCGTCACAAAAATGAATAGAAACGACCACTTGTATTGTTTTAAGTAATGGTAGAAAAATTTACTCGCTTTGAACAAATCTGTCATGGTTACTCCTCTCCTTTCTGTGTTGCGAAGATTTCTTGATAGATGGCATTGTTATTGGCTAAAAATTCATGGCTTCCTTCACCAACCAGACGTCCATTATCTAAAACGAAGATGCGGTCGGCTTTCACAACAGAGGCAATCTTTTGCGCGATGATGATCGTTGTCGTGTCTTTTAATTGTTTTTCAAACGCTTCGCGAACCAATTTTTCTGAACGAGCATCTAATGCACTCGTACTATCATCCAAAATCAAAATTTTCGGTTCACCGATCACTCCTCGAGAAATCGATAAGCGTTGCTTTTGCCCTCCAGAAAAATTGCTGCTGCGCTCGGAGACCGGCGCTTCAAACCCAGCGGTCAATTTTTGAATAAATTCACTGGCTTGAGCGATTTCCGTTGCGCGAGACATCTCAGATTCTGAGGCGTCTTTTTTCCCTTGCCGCAAGTTTTGGGCAATCGTTCCTGAAAAGAGGATCGCTTTTTGCAAGACAAAAGCGACCGTTTTACGCAAGCTTTGTTCATTGACTTCTTTCAAGTCAACGCCGCCAACTCGCACGACACCTTCCGTTGGGTCAAACAAACGAGGAATCAGCTGCGCCAGTGTTGATTTGCCGGCACCAGTCGCCCCTACGATCCCAATCATTTCGCCAGGTTTGATGGTAAAACTGATAGCCGTTAGGGCATTTTTTTCATCCCCAGGGTAACGGAAACTGACGTTTTCAAAAGCGACACTTCCAGACAACTCTTGTTCTGGGACATCTTGGTATTGCAGATCCGGTTCGGTATCTAGAATCTCTTTGATCCGTTTTAGCGAAACTGCAGCCCGCGATGTCATCATCATCATCATGCCGCCGATAATGATCGCCATCATAATTTGCATCAAATAATTCATGAATGAGGCAATTCCCCCAATCAAGGTTGGATCATCTTTCGCTAGATCACTGACAAAGAAGATCGCGCCGACGACGGCTAAGTTGGCTGCCAGCATAAAGGAGGGGATCATTACAGAGAACAAGGTTCCTACGATAATATTATGCTTCGTTAACGTTTCACTGACTTTGGAAAAGCCTTGTAGCTGGTTTTCTTCTTGAACAAAAGATTTCACCACACGAATCCCCATCAAATTTTCTTTGGCAATCCCATTGATTTTGTCGATCAAGTTCTGGATGATCATAAAGTGTTTGCCCATCCGTGTAAAGGAGAGTGCCGTAATCACTAGGACAGCGATAATTAGTAAGACGATGATCCACCAAAGTTGCGGCATGGTTGTCATCGCCAAAATGAAGGCACCGATAAATAAGAACGGGATGCGAAACAACGATTGCAGCGAGATCATCACTAAGTTTTGAATTTGCGTGATGTCATTGGTCAAGCGCACCACTAGGTTTCCTGCCGAGAAGGTTTCGATATTACCAAATGAGAATGTCTGGATTTTCCGAAACATCTCTTCCCGAATATCGGCACTAACGCCTTGCGCCACTTTCGCAGAAAAAATCGTGTTGATAATCCCTGCAACAAGGCCTAGCAATGCTAGCCCAATCAGCTGCACACCAATTTTTTTCATTTCATCATTGTTTTCGGTAATAATTGATTCTAGCACTTGCTGCAAGAGCTTCGGCTGCCATAATGCAGCAACGACCATTAAAATGACCGATAATAAGGCAATGCCGGTTGCCGCTTTGTACTTTTTGACATGGCGTAAGACCAGATCCATATACGTACCACTCCTTTGTGTTTAGCAGAAAAGACTGCCAAAAAATTTCGGTTGCACAACAATTTACCATGGATCACGACGGGAAACAAGCGAACAAATAAAACAAAAAGAGCTTTCATGAAAGCTCTTTGAAAATATTGCATAAATGTTGTCGAAAATAACGAATAGTAAAGGGATTATGATGATCCTCGATACTGGTTTGATTATTTTTTGTCGCTAAATCTTTGACTTACGATTCGCTGTTTTCCAGCTCACTTTTTTGTTTTTTTGTCAGTTTTTGTTTGACTAAATCGTAGGAAACCAAAATCATTTGTTCGATGTTTTCTTCCATCAAGGCATCAGATGCCAACTTGATGGTATTCCAATGGGTCTTATTGGCATAATACCCTGGAATGATGACGTCAGGAAATTGCTCTCGCAGCGTTTCGTTGACCTCGGGCAGATTTTTCAAAGTCAAAAACGCTGTTTCTTCTGGTTGTGGACTCATGATTCCAAACTGCTTTCCTACTAAATCAAAGTAGATTGCATCCCAATCTTCGCGATAATAGACTTTGGCTCCCGGCAAGCCTTCCCCAAATGCTTGAAATCGCTGCATTTTTTGTGCAATTTTTTCTTCAATCGATGTACTCATTGTGTGTCCCCCACTTTCTGCTATCAAAATCGCCATTTTCTGTCTCAATTTTGACAGATTGAATCGCTTGCTGCTCTATTTCCTACTATTATACATGGTTGTCGTGGAAAAAGGGATTTTTTATCAGTGGCATGTCGACTGATAATGACGTTACATGCAGCTGTAAGCGGCGTTACATTCATTCACCTTTCTCAGAGGACACAAAAAAGCCCTCATCAGCGAGTAAGTTGTACTCGCCAATAAGGGCAATTGATTACTAGATGTCACGGACAAGATTCATTTGAGAATCTTAGTACCAACCATTTGCTTCCCAGAATGCTTTGGCAGCAGACCAAGAACCATAACGTGATGCAACATATTCATCGGCAACCTTTTCTTGGTTAGCAGCTGAATAGTCACCATTTAAGTAAGAGTTGGTTAATTGGTAACGGCCATAGTATTGTCCGTTTGTCGCTGTGTAAGAACCACCAGATTCTTTGTTGGCGATCCATTCTTTTGCTGAAGCTTCTGAGCCGCTAGCTGAAGAGCTGTAGCTTGAGCTGCTTTGTGTGCTTGCAGCAGATTGTGTGTTGCTTGATTGTGAAGCTGCTGCTTCACTTGGTTGTTGTACACTTGCTGCAGCAGTCGTGCTTGCAGATTCTGTATAAGTTGCAGTGCCATCTGTAGGGATGATCAATGCTTCCCCAACAAAAATCAAGTTTTTATCAGCAATCTCGTTTGCTTCAACGATCGCATTGATCGTATCATCAGAGCTATAACCATAAAAGTTAGTAGCGATTGTTGATAATGTATCACCAGATTGAACAGTGTATTGTTCGTCTGCAAAGGCGTCTTTCCCACCTAAGAAAAGGCCGAAACCGGCAAGGACAGCTGTACTAAGTAAAACAGTTTTTAAAGACTTCATATAATTAAATCTCCTTCTTTGAAACTCATTTTGCGTCATTTGAGATGACTCAAGCGCATAAACAAGTCTAACATCGAAGAATATTTCATAGGTAAAGAATTCATTACAGATGATTACGAAAACGACAGTTGCCTTACGTTTCGTAAGAATTTGAGAATCCTATCATATCAAGCTTTGTTCTGCTGTAATTTTCAACATTACAGTTATTTTGTTTTCAGGTAAACCAGTTAACCTTAGAAAACCTTTCCTATATTACAAAAAACCCTCTTTTTACACAGGATTGTAACAAAAGAAGGAACGAGACAAGGTCTCATTCCTCATTTACTTTCTATTTTTTCTTCACTGGGATCAATTTATTCATGACGATCGCCGCAATAGCGCTTAAAGCAATCGGTGAATCTAATAAATATTGTAAGAATTGAGGCGCAGATTCTTTGATTTCTGCTGGCATAAACAACAAGCCGATGGCAATAATCAACGGTACCCCGATAATATACAACTCCCGCTCGGAAAACTCTTCATTCTTAATGACCCGAAAGCCGCTCAACAAAATAATGACGCAGACGACCGCGAACACGCCGCCGATGACAGCAGAAGGTACTGCGTGAATCAAGGCTGAAAGTTTTCCCATGAAGGACAATAGGATAAACCAGACGGACGCCATCACAAAGACTTTTTTACTAGCAACCCCTGTGATCGAAATGATCCCTGCATTGGTAGAATAACCAGTTACAGGTGTCGTTCCAACTAAGGCGGCAACCAAGCAGCCTAACCCTTCACCGATCACGCCTTTATTGATCTGTTCATCCGTAACAGGTTCTTCTGTCACAGAACTGACCGCGTACCAAGTTCCTGTTGTTTCTGCTAGGAGAACCATATAGATCACTAGCATCGTTAAGATCGCTGAAACATCAAAATGCAGGCCATAGTTTAGAAATACCAGTTTTGGCAGACTAAAGAAAGAAGCATCCGCCACCGACTGAAAATCAACGCCTCCCATAAAGGAAGCAATCACGGTACCGATAACCAAAGCAATAATGACCGAACTGATTCGGAAGTATTTTCCCATTCCTGGAAAATAATCGCCTAACATGGAAAACAAGATCAAAATCGCAGCAGTAATCGCAGCTAACAACATGTTTTGATTGGCACTTAGAGTTTCAGTGGCAGGATAGATATTGCTAGTAAATGCTGTTGGCAGCAGCGTCAAACCAACGATCATGATGATCGTTCCACTGACGATCGTAGGAATAAAATGACGAACGATATACTTATAGATGCCAGTAAAACCTAGTAAAATGACTGCTGCGGCACCAACAATGCTGGCACCTAACACCGTGTCCATGCCGTTGGCACCAAAATAAATACCGATGATCGCTCCAACGGGTACAAAGGATGGTCCTTGACATACGGGTAATTTCAAGAAAAAGAGGACTTGGATCAAAGAAGCGATCCCTGCTCCTAAAAAGGTCGATTGGATCAAACCTGATGCGTCTGAAGAGGACATCGCCACCGCGGTTGCGATAATAAATGGCGGCACATACACGTCCATTGCCAACACATGCTGTAATCCTAAAAGTACTGCTTGACCAAAGGGAATGTCTTCATTCATTCCGATCGTTAAATGTTTGTTTTTCGTTGATTCCACTGTCTCATTCTCCTCATTTTTCGTGTACTTTTTTTCCTTGGACCCAGACTTGGCGAATATTTTGCATCGTTGCTAAGTACAGGATTTTTTGTAATCTTGCTTCGGGTGAGGTGAACACACCGAAGTCAGGCAAAGGATTTTCTTTTTGTCGCGTATCGATCACTTGCACATCAAACGCATACCCTTCTTTGATGACACCTACTGGTAATTTCAGTGCCTCACCGCCGCCTTTTGTCGCCAATGAGAACGCATCGATCACGGATATACGAGAATCAGCTACTCCTCGTGTGTTTTGAGGAAGCGTGACATCCACGCCATCTTCTAACATTCTCGAAGACATCACAGCTTGTTTGATGTTGTCATACAAACTCGGTGAAAAACCGCCGGAGATATCCGTTCCTAAACCAATCGTGACTCCTTGTTCTTTCAAGCGCTTGATTGGGATCACGCCATTGGCAAAGTAGGCATTTGAAATGGGACAGTGCGCAACTGCGGCGCCGGTTTCAACAAAACGAGCGCCGTCAGCTGGGCTGATGAAATTGCCATGAGCCATCACTGCTTTTTCACGCAACAAGCCAAAATCTTGCAGCACTTCGGTATCCGTTTTACCAAATCGTTCTTGAACAAAGTCATGTTCCCATTGCCCTTCACTGCAGTGGGTCTGAACATGGACATCATATTTTTCAGCCAATGCGCCTAACCCTGCCAATCCTTCATCGGTACAGCTGGGGACAAATCGCGGAGTGACCACAGGATAAACGCCTTGAGGTGCGGTCTTTGCGATTGCTTGTACTTCTTGAATAAAACGTTCTGTATCCGCTAATGCCTCTTCTGTTGACGCGTCTCGATAAAAAGCAGGATTGGCTTGGGGATCGTCCATGACGACTTTTCCGACTAATCCCCGTTGACCAAGAGTGGCACAAGTCTTCGCCAATTGAAGACTCGCTTCTAGATGGATCGTTGCAAAATAAAGAACCGTTGTCGTTCCTCTTGCCAATAGCTGTGCCACCAAATCTTGATAGACAGCTTTGGCAAATGCTGGATCGGCATATTTTGCCTCCAGTGGAAACGTGCATTCATCTAACCAGACATTTAACGGTTCATCTAACGCGATCCCTGCTTGCGGCCATTGTGGTGCGTGGACATGCAGATCGACAAACCCTGGTAAAAAGCACTGGCCTTCAGATAAAGCCTGAAGATTCTCTGATGCTTTTGCCAGCTCTACCTCATACCCTTGATCTGTTTTGGCAGTCACTTTTACGATGATCCCTGCGTCATCGACTTGAATCAAAGCTTCTTCTATATATTCTAGTTTTCCATCAGTTGGCGTATGGAAAACATCTCCTTTAAAATAGCGAATGGTTGCCATTTGTTTGATTTCCCCCGTTCTTTAAGACATTGTCAGGAAAAAGCCGTTCATTTAATGTTCCTTTTTCACTAACACGATGTTCTTATTTTAACGCTATTCGAAAATAGTGCAATAAAATTCACTATCATAAAGGAAGATAAAACGCTGAACGTTCGGTTTTTATGCGATTTCAAAAAAAAGACACCGTCTAGAAATAAGACAGTGTCTGCTTTTTGAGAATATTCGCTTGGTTTATCTATAACTAAGGCGTTACCTAAACTAGACTAACGGTCAGGGTTTTTCCGAGGGCGGAAGCAAGTTTGGATAATGTTTCGAAACTTGTATTATCCCCTCTCTCAATACGTGCAATGGTTGACTGAGGAACAGCGGCGAGCTCTGCAAGTTCTCTTTGTGTGAGTCCTGCACTTTCTCGCGCTTTCATCAATGCTACAGCACTAGCAAGTTTCGCTTTTTCAGCTTCATATTCAGCTTTGAATTCAGTGTCTTTCATTTTTTCTTTTAAAAAATCATTGAATTTAACTGTTGGCATCTTTGATCTCCTCCTCAAATTCTTTTCGGATCTCTATCGCTTTTGCTATTTCTGGAATTGGCGTCTTCTGCGTTTTCTTGGTGAAACCATGGGTAATAATGAATTTAGAACCTAGCCAATGAAAATATAAAGCTCTTTGAATGTTTCCTCCCATTCCTGATCTCAGCTCAAATAGGTTATCTCCCAGTTTTTTCACCCATTTCATTTTTTGAGCGATCAGTATTCCATGTTCTTCCACATTCGCAATGACTGCTAACATTTTTTTCTGGTCTTTCTCAGGTAACTGTTCAAAAAACTCAATAAATTCATTGTGTCCATTTGGTCGCTCATAAAACTCAAACTTAGGTTTGTCCATACACAAATGATAGCATATATGCTATCATTTGTCGATTCAAGTTACCGTTCATTATTCTTTCTTAGACTTTATTCCCTATAATTGGTTTCATCTTTTTTCTAGTTGATACAAAACTACTTAACATTCTCTTTGTCGATTACACCGAATCAACTCCAAATCATTTCTCTTTACGATTCCTACGAAAAACCACCAGTCCGCCTATTAGCAAACAGATTACTCCTGCAATCGAGCCCCATTTTGCTGGCTCTAAAAAGCTTTGGATCCTTGAGGTCTGATTCGTTGCCGTCGTTCCTGATAGCTGAAACAAGAAAGCCAGCGGCTGATGTTCAAAACGAAGAATGATGAACAGGAGTGTCATCAAAAGAAATTGATGTACCAGACTCCCTTTGTTTTGTGTGGCATACTTGGCTAAACTCTGCTGCTCAATTGCTTCCGGTTTTGCCGCCAAATACTGTTTCGTAAGCCATTGATTCAATCCCGCATTAAAGAAGCTAATGACGAATAAACTTATTGGAATCAGTGTGTCGCTGCTGAACAGAAGAACACCTGCCATCAGCCCAAGTAAATATGTTGGTACCAGCTGCTTTTCTAAACGATGAGCAAGTTTTCCTCCGAGAAACATGGCACCAAAAAGGCCCAGTGCATATGGTAAGTAAACGTGAGTGCTTAGCGCTTGTGCTCCAAATCGACCGGTAACATACACCGAGCCGAAAAGAAAAAGAAAGTTACCGATCACTCCCCGAATAAAGGTGAGAATGTTCAAGTGAAGCGGCTGTCTCCACGACTTACTGCGTTTCGTTAAAGTGATCAGCATCAAAGTAAAGAGAAACAAGAAACCAGTGATCGCCCATTCAAACAGGGCATTCGACTTGATCAGCCTTGCTGCTCGCAAGCCAAACAGTAAGAGAAAGAAAAAGAAATACAACAAAAACTGCTTGTTGAATAACTGGTTGCGCTGCATCAACGGTCTTTTTGGGAGGTTGTTGAAGGTTTGGCTACTCTTAGCTGCCAGCACAAAGAGTGCAAAATAACTGCCAAATAGGCCAATGCCTTGAAGGTCATCAGGCAACCGTAAGGCAAAGAGTAAAACGAAAAGAAAGAACAGCGCCTCCTTCCAATCATTTTTCAGCGGCTGTTCAGTGAGCTTGACTTTTTGGCGTACCATCAGGTCAGCTGGCGGCAGCCAAGAAGCACTGATCCCCAACAAACTAGCAGCTGGCAAGAGTGCAGCGCTCCACCAAGTGCTCAAAATACCCACCAATGCGCCGGCGCCGCCGATCAAGACACTGGCTGCTAACAATGATGGTGCGAAAAGCGCCGTAAGCGTCTGTAAGAAAAAGACCCCTGTCATGCGAAAGGTATAAAAGAGCGCAAAGGCTAATGCTGCACTTAGCGACTGCTCTTTGCTCAAAGATAAAAAATAAAGATACGGGATGATCGTGATCGTATTGCTGATGATCAAAAGTGCGGTATGGGATTTTTTGTATATCATCTAAATTCCTCTACTATTGATTGTAGTCTTATTATTTTTTCTATTCTTGATAGTAGATAGTCATTATAAGCAAGTCCTCTATTTAATCCAAAGGCCATTCCTATCCTCCACCACCTTTAATTTACTATTCGGCTGTAACTGGCATTCGATTTCTCCCCCTTGAAGCTTCACTCTGATTGCTTCTTGCTGATAAGTGATCGTAAAGGTCAGTGATTCGATTTTCTGTGGCAAATGATTCGCCAAGTGAAGTCCGCGATCATAGGTCAGACCAGCAAAACCATAAATCAAACTCAACCAGCTGCCGCCCATATTGGCAGCATGAACACCGTCTACAACATTCTTTTGCAAATCATTGAGATCCATCAGTGCGGTATCCATGAAGTAGCGATACGCTTTTTCAGTGTCGCCGATTCGGCTAGCCATCACACTAAAGATTGAACGAGACAACGAGGAGTCATGGGTCGTCACCTGCTCGTAATAGTCATAGTCTCTTGTTAATTGATCTGCTGAAAATTCATGGGTAAACAGCATCTCTGCTAAAACCGTATCTGCTTGCTTGCATACTTGATACTTATAAATGATCATTGGATGATAGTGAAGCAGAAGCGGATAATTCTCAGCAGGTGTTTCCTCAAATGGCCACAGCGCTTGATCTAAGAAGGAATCATCTTGTTTCGTTAGCTGCCGCTCTTCATCGTAACCGAAGTACATCAGGTCAGCTGCTTTTTCCCAATCGGCAATCAATTCTTGATAGACATGGTATCGTTTGGCCAATTCGACCGCATAGCGTAAGTTATTTTGTACCATTTTGTTTGTATAAAAATTGTTGTTTACCAAAGCGCTGTATTCGTCTGGTCCTGTCACTCCATGAATACAAAACCGCTCTTGTCCTTCTTTTACAACAAACGTGCCATAATGAAACCAGAATTTCGCTGTTTCAAAAACGACTTCTTGACCAATTTCTTCAATAAAGGGTTGATCACCCGTGATACGTTCATATAATTGAAAGCCATAAACGATATCGGCATTGATATGCAGCTGTGCTGTACCTGCTGGATAATAGGCACTCGTTTCATTACCGTCAATCGTACGCCAAGCAAACAATGCCCCAGCTTGATTCAATTCTTTTGCTCGTTTTTTGGCTTGCGGCAAAATACTTGCACGATAGGAAAGCAAGCTTTTGGCTATCTCGGGGTTCGTATAAATGAAGAAAGGCAGTAGATACATTTCTGTATCCCAAAAATAATGTCCTTCATATCCTTCACCCGTAAGCCCTTTTGCGGCGAAATTCGTTTTCCCATCCCGCCCTGCACCTTGGTTCAAATGAAACAAATTGAAACGGATCCCTTTTTGCAAATAGTCATCACCCACAATTTGAATATCGCTGGCTTGCCAGAAAGATTGATAGTAATCCGCTTGTTCTTTTAATAAGACAGAAAACTTGTCGACGCTCTGCTGAAATGGTGTCTCACCAATCCTTTGCAACAATTTGACCTGAAAAATCGAAGTTGACGGTTCTCCAACAGTCAAATGCTGCTTTTCTTGATGTAGCTGAATAGCGATTTTCTTTTGACTATTTGGTGCTGTCCATACTTGGTATGCGCCCATTTGTTCTTTTTCCAATTGATGATTCTTACTGGCAACTCGAGGATCATCTGTTTTATTGACAGAGAATTGCTGATTTAATGTGTGGGAGAGTTCGATCGGTTCTGAAAAATCGGCTGTTATCACTTCATAGCGACAAACATAGAGTTCACTGCGCGTCATTGACGCAAACGAAGTTAACCCCAACTCAAAAGACTTTCCAGTCGGAGTAGTGATCTGGTAACTTTCCGTTAGAACCCCATCAGCTAATTTAAGACTCATTTGGGTTCGTTCGACTTGCCATTCCTCAACCGAAGAATCCTCCTCGCCGATTTTCAAAATAACTCCACGCAAGTTGGGCAGTTTGCAAATCGTTTGATGTTCTTTTGCATACCCATAAGCCCATTCGCCATACTGAATCGGCTCGCTGTCAAAAAAGCCGTTGACAAACGCCCCAGGATTTCCTGGATACAGTTGATTGACCTTCAAAGGATGCCCTGCACGGACGCCGATTTGCCCATTTCCTAAAGCGAACAATGTTTCTAGATACTCCATTTTCTGATGGGACAGCTCATCAGCTGTCAATAGAAAGTCGTTTTTCTTCATCCTTTATCCTCCAAGTCTTTTGGTTTATTCCTCGTTATCTTCACTTAGTTTCTATCCTACACTTCTAGCCAATGATTGCAAGGCTCAGCACTTCGTCCTTTTGCCACAAGCATCTCTTTAGAGCCGAGCAGCGAATATATGATACCATGAAGCAAACACGAAAGAAGGCGATTTCTTGGATTTATGGCTTACAAATGTACAACTTGAGACGAGTTATTTAAAAGAAGGCGATTGGTCTTATGGAACCAAAACAGAAAATACAGCAATCGGGATCAATGATGGAAAAATAGCGGAAATCGTGCCGATGACCGAATGGCAGGCATCAAGCGAAGCGACGATCATTGATGGGGAAAATCAGTTATTGTTGCCAGGATTGATCGAAAAACATTGTCATTTGGACAAAAGTAAATTAGGTACTCCTTGGCGTCCAGTAACGCCGGCAGCTAGCTTGGTGGAACGATTTGAAACTGAGATTCCCCAATTAGATGCCTTGCCGTTATCGATCAAAGAACGCGGACAAGCGCTGATTGATTTAGAACTGCCTCATGGTGCGGTGATGTTCCGCTCACATATCGATATTGAACCAATGACTCAGCTGCGTTATTTTGATGCGATCACTGAATTCGTTGCCGAACAGCCTTTTGGTTCAGAGCTGGTCTTATTTCCCCAACATGGCTTGCTGCGCTCAGATGCTGCTTCCTTAATTGAAGAAGCCTTAGCAACGGGCAAAGCATCTTTTATTGGCGGTGTTGATCCTTATACACTCGATCAAGATTACCAGGCTTCCTTACGGACAACTTTTGAACTTGCTCAAAAAGGACATGTCGGGATTGACCTCCATCTTCATGATCGGCAAGAAGCTGGCAGAGCGACCGTCAAAGAAATGATTCGTTTGACGAAGGAATTCAATATGCAAGGAAAAGTGGCGATCAGTCACGCCTTTGGTCTAAATGACTTTGAGGGAGAAGAACGCAAAGAAGTCTTTCAAGCCTTAGCAGACTTAGAGCTCCATATCATTTCAAGTATTCCCATCAGCCCAGGAACGATCCCGCCACTGAAGGAATTGCAAAGCTATGGCGTGGCTGTTCATATCGGTTGCGACAATGTCTATGATTCTTGGTCTTCTCTTGGCGACGGTTCTTTACAAGAAAAGCTGGCGCGCTATTTAGAGATTTTTGCCGTCAAAAGTCAGGAAGACTTGACGCAAGCCCTAGGTCTGGTTACTGATGGCAAAGTGCCCTTAGATAAAAACGGTGCGCAGCAATGGCCTAAGGTTGGTGATTCGGCTGATTTCTTGCTGACACCAGCTGCTTGTACGGCAGAATTCGTTGCCCGCAAAGGCTTCGTCAGCAAAAGTTTTTATCAAGGAACGGTTGTCTTTTCAGCTGAATAAACTATCTGATAACAACGAAAAGAAAAGCCATTGTCTGAACTGAGCAGACAATGGCTTATTTCTTTCGATCATTAAACGTTTCTCAAAAATTCCATTTTACCCAATCAGCAAATAATTCTGGCCAACGGACAACCGACGCTTCGATCCCGTGTTGATCGCTGTTGGCGGTTTCTGGCGTTCCTAAACTTAACCCGTGACCGCCCCGAGGGAAAATGTGTAGCTCATAAGGTATATTAAATTTGCGCAGCTGTTCGGCAAAAAGGAGGCTGTTTTCCGCCAAGACTAATCCATCTTCTAACGTATGCCAAAGAAACGTTGGTGGTGTCTGTTCATTGACTAAAGTCTCTAAAGACAAGACGGCTTTTTCTGTTTCGTAACGATCTGCTAATAATGAACGGAAGGAATCTTGGTGCCCAAGTTCTCCACTAGATAATACTGGGTAGCTCAACAGTAACCCGTTAGGCCGCCATTCTTCATTGGCTCCTTGTAAAGCCTCTGCTAGAAAAGGTTGCTGCCAAGACACACCCAAGTTAGCAGCTAAATGGCCACCAGCTGAAAAACCAGCAACGATGATTTTTTCAGGATCGACGTGCCAGGTGTCATGATTGGTGCGGACAAGACGAACGGCAGCAGCCAATTCCTTTAAGGCTAACGGATAGACAGCCGGTTTGATACTATAATGCAACACAAAGGCTTGGAAACCAAAGCTCATCATTTTGATGGCGATAGGTTCCGCTTCTCGATCCGACAACATTTCATAGCCGCCGCCAGGACAGATGATGACAGCTGGTCGGACACGATCTGGTTCCATTTCAGGAGAATTTTCGATGACATAGGTAGTTAAACTTGCTTGGCTTTCTGGTAAAAGTGCAGATCTTTTTTCATGTATCACGGGTTGCGCCTCATTTCATTGTAATTTTATAGACAATTGGTTGGTCGGTTTCAATTGGTTCAAAAGTTAGTTGCAAGCCTTCATCGGTCACTTGCCAATCAACAGGCTGTTCTTCGTATCCTAGAATCGTGACGGTTTTGATGATGCCGTGAAATTCTGGCAAATTTTGGTCTTTAGACTGGGCCAGTGCTTGGATCCTTGCGTGTCCATTCTCAGGACTTGCCATGCCAATCGCATACAACGCATCCCCCTGAACCGTAAAGCGGAAATCCTGGCTCGTGTATGTCGTCGCCTGTGCTTCTTGAAATTGGCCCGAAACTACGGTCGTGGGCCCTTCCCCTGCTTTGCGCCATGGTTTCGCTTCATAAATGGCTTCACCATTTACATCCAGCCACGCACCGATTTCTTTTAAGATCGCTTGATCTTTTTCTGGGATCGAACCATCCCCTTTCGGCCCGATATTCAAAAGGAGATTGCCGTTTTTACTGACGACTTCGATCAAATCCTGTAAAATCTCACGTGTTGTTTTATAATCCAATGTCGTGGTATAGCACCATGAATTACGAGCGATTGCTGTGTCTGTTTGCCAGTAAAAAGGTTGTGGTTCGGCAAATTTCCCCCGTTCAATCTCCACGATACCGCTACCAAACATCATGGCATCGTGCTTGTAGCAAATACCAACTTGTTTGCCCCATTCAGCCCCACGATTGTAATAGTAAGCAGCGAAAAGTTGCAAATGCTCCTTGAAGGCTTCATGTTGGATCCACCAATCAAAATACAGCAGCTCTGGTTGATAGTTGTCGACGAGTTCACAGGTTCTAAGCAGCCAATCATCTAAAAATTCTTTTGACGGGTATGGCTCGCTAAAGAGACTTTCATGGTCTGGCTCTGGCATCGCTGGCCAGTAAAAGTCGCCTTTTGCCAACGGCTCCTTGATATCACTGTCAAAATCCTTACCGTGTCCCATAAAAAACCAATGTTCGGCACGATGAGATGAGGTACAAAAATGCAGGCCTTGCTCCTCTGCTGCTTCTTTTAGTTCCCCAAGAATATCTTTTTTCGGCCCCATAACTGACGCATTCCATTCAGACAGTTCGCTTTTATACATCTGAAACCCGTCGTGATGTTCTGCAACGGGAAAAAGATAATTGGCACCGGCTTGTTTGATCAAGCGAATCCATTCATTTGCATCAAATTTATCTGCGGTAAACATCGGAATAAAGTCTTTGTAGCCAAAGTTTTTTTGTGGACCATATGTTTCAATATGGTGATCATATTCTGGGTGGCCTTTGATGTACATATTTCTTGAATACCATTCATTGTGAAAGGCTGGAACACTGTACAGTCCCCAATGAATGAAGACCCCAAATTTTGCTTTGCGGAACCATTCCGGTAGAACAAAAGCGCCCAATGACTGCCAATTTGGAAAAAAGGGGCCTTGATGTGCGACTTGCTGGATCGTTTCTACTGTGATCATTGTTTTTCCTCCAAAATACCGACTGTTTCCAGCCATGTTTTTGCAATCAACACATGTCCGGCAGTCGAGGGGTGCACGCGATCACTGCTTAAGACATAGGATGATTGATAAAGCAAAAAATCATCAAACTTTTCCTGCGTATCCCCTAAAAGGATACCATACTCTTGCGCTACTTTGGCAAGCACTTGTTGGTAATTGGCAAGCATTTTTCTTAATGGATCTTCTTTGTTGGCTTCAACCATAAACGGGCTCAAAAGAATCATCCCCTTGACATTTGACAAGGTCTGCTCGATCAAATCACGCAGCTCTGATTCAAATCTCTCGATCCCCACTAGTTCCGTTTGAGCAAAGGTTCCATCAAAATGCCGCCACACATCATTCACACCGATCATGATCGTTACCCAATCTGGTTGAAATGCCAACACATCATCCTTCCAGCGCTTCTTCAAATCGACAACCGTATCCCCACTGACACCCCGGTTGACGATCATTAATTCCATTTGCGGGAGTAATGCTGTGGTATAGGCGTTGATCAGATGAACATAGCCGTCCCCCCATGAAGACCAACCTGCGGGTATCGCTTGATAATTTCGATTGCTATCTGTGATCGAATCCCCCATAAAAAGCAAACGATCTTTTTTTCCACTATCATTGTTTTCCTCCTTAAAGAAAGAAGACTGATCCGCTGGTGCTGGATCAATCTTCTTAAGTGATTGCTTATCCAAAGGCTGTATACTCACTTTTGCCAAGGAACCGTTGGCAAATCACTCGAGCGATTCTTTGTTTGTTTTTGATTAGTCTCCAAATTCTTTCGCTACTTCTATCCGTTTTTCGTTTTGATCTTTTGCATTGTTCATGTCAAATTCCAAAACGGTTTGATAGCCAAGACCATCTGCTGTTTCTTGCATTTCTTTTAGCAATTGATCAAATTCTGCTTCATCTTTGGCAAAAACCATTCGCCAAGAGTACTCGATGATCGTCGCTTTGGCTTGGTTACGCAACGTAGAGATCTCTGAACTATCTTCTGGCGCTACATAGCTGGCACCAGGGGCAACTAACAATTGGTCGTTCTCCTCTAAATAGCCAATGGTGGATTCTGCACCACCCATATTTTTTGACCAATCTTCTTTTACAGGATCGGTTGTTTCATTTTGGTAGCTTTCCCACATCGTATAAGCATAAGGGAAGCCTGTATCAGGATTGATATCGATCGGTAATACCGTATTGACGTTGAGTGCAGATACGCCATCTTTGTAACTTCCGCCACCGTATTCTTCTGGCACATCCCCATCACCATCTAGCAATGCTTGTTTTCCGAACTCAGTTAAGACAGGCTCGCCGTCTTTCATTTCCCAAGTCAACCCTTCTGGACCACTACTGCCGCTTGTTTGAGAAGAATTTGCTAACACACCTTCTGATGAGTAGAGCCAGTCAATGAAGGCTGCGATTCGCTCTGGGTCTTCGGCATTAGAACCGATCCCGATAAATTGTTTGCCACCGTAAACTTCCGCACCATAAGAGAAGATTTTTTGGTCTTGAATCGGTGCCAACATAAAGCCTTTTCCTTCAGTCAAGTTCGTAGTCGTATTAAAAGCCGCTTGACCTAACCAAGGCCACCATGAGAATAAGACTTGTCCTTCTTGGAATTTGGCAAAAAGTGTATCGTAATTTTGCGTCGTTGATTCTGGATCCACTAAGCCCATTTGATTGGCTTGGAAATAAAACTTAAGTGCGCGAATATATTCAGAATCACTATCGAGAATGCTTTGATAATCAGAACCATCCGCTTTTGCCAAGACAAATCCTGATTCATCGTACCCATAATAGGTGACCAGCTGTTTGCCTGCATTCATCATGTTGCCGTCCCAATCGCTGAATAGAGAAAACCCATACACTTTTTTGCCAGAATCTGTTGTTGGATTGTCTTCTTGCATTTTTTGAATCACAGGAAGTAGGTCTTCCAATGTCCCGATTTCTGGATATCCTTGCTCCCCATAAAGATCCCAACGCACATAAGCACCAAATGTAGGATCTAATCCTTCTGAAGGATCGGTGGCCTTTAAGGTAGAAACAGAAGTTGGAAAGCCATACAGCCCATCGGCATCTTTGTTTAGATTTTGAACAGCCGCATCGAAGCGCTGAACGTTTTCCATAGTTTCATAATACTCGCTCGCATCGGTCAACAAACCTGCTTCAACCAATTCGTTGTATTGTTGGCCATTATCAACAATGATCAAATCACCCAAATCGCCTGCTGCCGTTCTCGTTTGATAAAGGGTATCACCGTTTCCAGCAACGTTTGGTGCGATGATGTTCAATTCCATATTGAATTTATCCCGCACGATTTTGGCAAACCAACCTTCTTGCATTCCCATATAGTTGGCTAGCCCATTATAGACATCGATCGTGATCGTTTCATCGTAGCCACTTTCACTGGAAGCAGCATCTGTCTCAGATTCAGCCGCTCCTCCACAGCCGGCTAAACTACCTAGCAATGTCATGCCTAACAAACCTGTTGTTACATATTTGGACATTTTTTTCATTTTCTTCCCTCTTTCTTTTTATTAGCCTTTCACCGCACCCAACATAATTCCTTTAACAAAATACTTCTGGAATAGCGGATAAATGAACATGATTGGTAAAACAACAATGACTGAAACGGTCATGCGGATCGACGTCGGCGTCTGCGTTGTTGCTGCTGAAGCGATGCTGGAAAGTGATCCCGAGGTATTTTTGACCATTTGTGCCAACGAATTGGCTTGATTGATATACGTGTAAAGAAGGTATTGCAAGGAGTAGAGACTTTGATCCGTAATGTAAATCAGTGTATCCTGGAAGGAATTCCATTGACCCACTGCCGAGAAAATCGCTACTGTTGCTAAAATCGGCGTACAGTTGGGTAAAATTACCCGAAAGAATACTTGAATGATGCCAGCTCCATCCATTTCAGCTGCTTCTTGCAATGATTTGGGGATCGACTCAATATAGGTTTTCACCAAGATGATATTAAAGGGCTGAACGACAGCCGGCAAAATATAGACCCAAAAATTATTCGTTAAACCTAATGTCTTCATCGTGATGAATAATGGAATCAACCCTGCATTGAAATACATTGTAATTACGACAAAGCGATACCAAAATTTTCGTTTCCACATTTTTTCTTGGGTAAACATGAAGCCTAAAAACGCTGAAGCTAAGACAGTCGCGGCGGTACCAATCACCGTTCTAGCCACCGAAACTGTTGCGGCTAGAGGCAATCCTTTTAGCTGTAACACTTGACTATAGTTTTCAAAATGGATCTCTTGTGGAAAAAAGCGAATTTGACCTAATGCACTCAACTCATTATTACTGATTGAATTAATGATCAAGTAATAAAAGGGATACGCGCAAATCAACGTAATCAAAAAGAAAAAGGTATAATTGAGGATACTAAACGTCAGATTTTCACGTTTGCGTACTTTTTTCGCCTTTTTCTTTTCACTAATCGATAGTTCCATTGATATCCTCCTCTTCTAAATAATGGATGTCCCCCGAATTTTTTTCGAAGCAATATTGACGATGGCTAACAAGGCAACAGAAATGACACTTTTTAGCATACTGATCGCGGTCGCTAGCGATAGACTATTTCCGCCCATCCCTAAATTGTAGACATACAAATCGAGGACTTGGATCGTGTTTCGATTGAATGCATTTTGGAAGACAAAGTACTGATCCATTCCGTTGTTCAGCAAGTTGGCGATAGACAGCATCAACATCACAAGGAACGTCGGCATCAAGGCAGGTAGTGTGATATGACGCATCAGGTGGAAACGATTCGCCCCATCGATTCGTGCCGATTCATACAATTCGGGGTCAATTCCTGAAATGCCTGCAAGATACATGATGGCACCCCAGCCCAAGCCTTTCCAAATATTCCAAAGACACATCATCAGCCACGTATGATTGCCGCTATCCAAAAATTTGACTGGATCGGTAACGAAGCCCCATTCTTGCAGCAACGTGTTTACCAGCCCTGTTGAAGAAAACAAGCTAAAGGCAATCGTATACACCAAAACCCAACTGATAAAATTCGGCAGCGTGGTCAGCGTTTGGACCAAATTTTTAAACCATTTGCACTTGATTTCGTTCAGTAAAATGGCGAAGCCTACTGGTAGGATCGAAGTGGCGATCCCTAAAAAACTCATGGCAAAGGTGTTTTTCATTACTTGTACGATCTGATCCACTTGTGTTGGACTAGAGACAAGAAGTCGAAACCATTTGAAGCCTACGAACTCGCTGCGAGCTAAACCTAATGCTGGTTTGTAATCATAAAGTGAATAAATCCATCCATGCAAAGGAAAATAAGAGAACAAAAACACGAGAATCAGAAAGGGAACGATACATAAAAACAAAATCTTCCCTTCTCGTGTCACCCGCTTATTTTTTCTTGGGACACTGCTTAGTTTACTTTCCATTTTCCTCCCCCTTTTTTTGTAACCGCTTTTACATTTTTAATACTAGCACCTGAATGCTTATTTGCCACCTGTGAAAAATAGAGGTCAATCCGTACATTTTAGACTTCATTTTTCTTTTATTTATAAAGAACGTTGATCTATCAATGTTTTCGCTAGAAACCGCTCGAATGGTAAGGCTTTCAAAATTTGTTTTTTGCGAGTACTATAGGAATATATCAATTTTGGAGGGATAAAAATGAAGTACAATCCTGACGGTCAACTGTACAAAATAACCACCGTTTTTTCACAATTTACATTGTTAAATTTACTATATATCATTAGCTGTTTGCCAATTATTACGATTGGTGCTGCGACAGCTGCCCTTTATGAAGTGACGATTCGTTATGCGGATGAGGAGCGTGGTGAATTGATTGTAGGCTATGTGCAAGCGCTACGAGCAAACTTTATGAAAGCCACCGGTAGTTTTCTCCTTCTTGGGCTCCCCATGGTAGCACTACTGTATAGTAGCTTGTTTTGGTTTTCCTCAAAAACCATTCTTGCCAGTATTTTTGCTTTCGTTCTAATTGTTACAGCTATTTATCTGTTTATTGTGTTAGTCTATTGCCTTGCCTTAATTGGACGTTATGAAAACAGCTTTAGGCAAACACTAAAAAATGCGTTTCTGTTACCGATCGCGGACCCTGTCCGTTCGTTAGCTCTCGCACTTATTCCTATCGCTGCGTTTTGTTTTGTTGTTTTATTTCCGTTGTTTAAATTTCTCTTGTTGATTTTCGGCTTTTCTTTTGTTATTTATTGTAGTTCGTTCCTGTTGCTTTCTATCTTTCGTAATCAACAAGCATGAAAAGAATCAGTCATCTCTCACTTTTTCGTCGTCTGAGTCAGTTTTCCATTCGGCGACAATTGTTCATTCTTTATCTACCTGTTGTTTTTTTATCCACAGTGACTATAGGTCTCTTATTGGTCTACGATTCAACCAAACAGCTGACAGGCAATTACCAACACTTGGCAGAGTTGAATGCTCAGCGTGTCAAATCTGTTCTTTTTGATACAACAAACACGCTGACCAACACGGCGAGTTCCTTATCAAACGATACCCATCTACGTCAACTTTTAACTGCCAATTACCTTGACGATCAAGAAGCGATTGTGGACATCAATAGCTATGATCAGCTAGATGAGATCAGAAATCTTCAAACCTCGATTGCGAAATTAACCATCTATACGACGAATCAAACCATTCCGAACTATAAATATTTTCAACAGGCAGATGACACGATTCAAGCGACCGCCTGGTACCAACGAGCGCTCAAGCAACCCGATGCTTTTTTGATGACGATGCCAGAGGATTACAAAGCAAATCGTTTGAGTCTTTATAAAACGTTACCTTTGCCTTTATCAAAAGAAACAGCCGTTTTGGAGATCCAAGTCGATTACAATTATCTCAGTAACCGACTTCGTAATTCATCCTATGAATTGGAATTACAGTTAAATGATGATGTCATCTTTTATAGCGACAAAATCAATCAAGTTGGGGAACCGGGACAGCTGACAGCTCTTTCTGAGCCGCAAACGAGTGCTGCCTTTTTAAAAAATGATGGTACCAAGGTGATGCTCACCAAAAGCACCTTACCCATGAGTAACAAAGAAGACATCATCACGATTTATAGTGCGGATACCAATGCCTACAGCAATCTACGCACCAATCTGATCCGGTGGAGCACGATCGTTTTGGTGATTTTGATCACTACTTTCATCATCGTCTTTCTCTTTGCTCGATTCTTTACCAAACGAATCTCTCAACTGCAGCAGGCGGTCTACTTTGCCTCGATCGAGGATTATGATTTCTTTCAAAATATCAGCGGCGAAGACGAGATTTCACAGATCTCTCTTGATTTCCACAAGATCATTCAACGAATCAAGAAAAAAGAAGAAGAGATCTACCGTTCGCGTCTGGCACAGCAAGAGCTGTTGACTCAGCAGCAGCAAATGGAATTTAATATCTTAGCGGGGCAGATCAATCCCCACTTTTTGTTCAACACGTTAGAAACGATTCGCATGATGGCGCTGACTTCTGGCAATTCTGACGTCGTTTATGCCATCAAGTTACTGGCAAAATCGATGCGCTATACGCTAGAAGCCCACGGAACCAAGCGAACGAGTTTAGAAGAGTCCTTAGATGCCGTTCACGTATATGTCAAGATCCAGCGGATGCGCTTTGGCGATCGAGTCAACTTTTCTTATTCAGTCTCCAATGAGATCGACCAAAAAGAAGTCCAAATATTGCCCCTCCTGATTCAACCATTGGTGGAAAATGCCATCTCCCATGGCTTGGAAGGCATCACCTATCCAGGGTTTGTTCGTTTGACGATCACCAAAGACGGCCATGATCTGGTGATCGTGGTACAAGACAACGGCAGCGGGATACCACCAGAAAAACTCGAACACTTGCAGCAAAAAATCAAGACGCCCTCCACCCATGCCAAAAAGAACATTGGGCTAGCCAACGTCAATCATCGGGTCAAAATGTTTTATGGACCTGAATACGGCTTGACGATCGAGAGTGTGTTGGGCAGCGGCACACAAGTCACCTTGCGGATCCACGATCTAAGCCAAGATTCATCTTCTCCTCACTAAAACAGCAAAGCCCCCCTTCGATTCCTGTTTCAGAAATCGAAGGGGGGCTTTTGATTGATTAGAAATCCCGCACATGAACGGTTTGTTGTGGTGAAGAAGCACTGGCGTAACAGCCTACCATGATCCCAGTAAAGACACCGCCAACTTCAGTAGTCAGATATTTTGTTTCTCCACTACCTAAAGGCTGTGCTTGTCCTTGCTCATCAACAACAGAAAAACGATACGTTTCTTTATCTGCGCTCAGCTGCAAGGTGACTGTATCTGCTGCATAAGGCAGTTTCTTTTCCACTTTCCATAGGGAACCGATTTGTCGGCGGAAAACTAACTGCTGACTGGACGCCGTTTTTTCCAGGTAGCCCTCATAGTGATGGGTGGCATTTAAGAAAACCGTCAATCCCGCTTGTCCATCCGTTAGTTGCCGACAATCAAAGGTTGCTTGAAATTGTTGATCAAAGGCGGTTTGCCGTTGGAACACAGCCGCAAGTTTGCCTTGATCAGACAGACCCGTCTGATTAGGATGCAGCAAGAAGCCATGCGGCTCTTCTTCAATCAACGTCGGGTCCCATTCGAATAAAGTCACGTAATCAGGCTTGCTGCTCTTCTTTTGTGTTTCCTTTGGTGCCGCTGCTGTGTCTACCTGAATGGTTTCTGGTAGATGACCTTCCTCGCCAAACACCGGCCATGGGTTTGACCAGTCCACTGGCAGCAGGCATGTTTCCCGCCCTAACAAATGCCTCAAAGGATAGCTGATGGGGCGTACTGCTAGACAGACTGCCCATCAGTTGCCTTTAGTATCTTGCACGAGATCCGCATGCCCTGCGGCTTGCAGTGGCAGATTCGTACTGCGATTGGTCATCACTGGATTGTTGGGGCATGCTTCATAGGGTCCCGTCAAGGAACGGCTGCGGGCCATGGTCAGCATATGCCCATAGGACGTTCCGCCTTCGGAGATCAACAGGTAGTAATAACCGTCTTTTTTATACAAGTGGGGGCCTTCTGGATCAGCCGCTCCGCTGCCCGTCCAAATATTTTGCCGCGGGCCTAGTTCTCCAGAAGCCAAATCGATCGTCCGCAGATAGATCTCCTTATGGGTGCCTAAGTAATAGGTCTGCCCATCGTCATCTACGAAAATCGTCGGGTCGATCCCAGGGGTGTCCAGCCAAATCGGGTCAGACCATTCACCAGCGATGTCATCCGTCCAAATCAGAAAATTGCCTTCTCCTCCTTCGTTTGCGCCAACGTTAGTACAAACGAGGTAAAAGCGGTCCTTGATGAAACGCAAGGTTGGGGCATACAGACCAAAAGCATTGGGGTTTTTCGTCGGTAGCTGCAACTGCTCAGTTCGCGAAAGTCCATGGCCAATCAGCTGCCAGTCTGCCAAGTTTTTACTTTGATAGATTGGTAATCCAGGAAAATATTCAAAGGTACTCGTCACCAGATAAAAGTCTTCACCGACACGGCAAATACTGGGATCTGGATGAAATCCAGGTAAAATTGGATTCGTGATGGTTCGCATGGGCATCTAAAACTCCTTTATCGTGGTTTGGTCAGCCGTCAGCTCATGGCTCGTTTTTCCAGCAGTCGTGTGTATCTGCAAGGATGCTTGCTGGATGCCAGTCAGCTTGACGATCAGTTCTTGATCGACTCTTTCGACAGCCACCTCGCCAAGCCACTCACCGTGGTGATCATAGATAGCGGCAGCGGTCTTGTCTTGCGGATCAAAAAGATGGATCGTTGGCTGTTGGGCATAGTCATAGACTGCTTTGGTTTGTTCATGGCCTTCGATAATGACTTGATTTGGTCGGACTAACAGTGGCAAGTGGAAATAGTCATAGGTTTCTTGGTACCAGCGTCCGCCCTCGTATGCTTTGCCAGATAAATAGTCGATCCAATGCCCCTTCGTTTTCGGTACGTAAAAGGAGACTGTTCCTTGATCATTAAAAATGGGCGCCACTAAAAGGTGTTCCCCCAGCATGTATTGGCGATCCAAATGATGGGTCATCTCGTCTTCAGGAAACTCTAAGACCATTGCTCGCATCATCGGAATCCCCGTTTGAGCGGTTAGCACCGATTGGGCTTGCAAGTAAGGCATCAAGGACAGTTTTAACTTGGTAAAGGCTTTAGCTACCGCCACGGCTTCGTCGTCATAGACCCATGGCACTTTGTATTCCCAGCTGCCATGGTAACGGCTATGGGAAGACAGCAGACCAAATTGTGTCCAGCGCTTGTAGAGGTCTGGAGTTGAGCCAGCTTCAAACCCTGAGATATCGTGGCTCCAATACCCAAAGCCGCCTAATCCAAAGGATAGACCTGCTCGCAGCGACTCTGCCATCGATGGATAATCCGAGGTACTGTCGCCGCCCCAGTGTACAGGCAAACGTTGCGAACCAACCGAAGCTGCCCGCGCAAAAACGATGGCTTCTTCTGCTCCCTTGACTTCTTTCAGCAAGTCAAAGACGACCTTATTGTATAGATAGGCGTAATAATTGTGCATTTTTTCTGGATCAGAGCCATCATAGTACACCGCATCGGTGGGAATCCGTTCACCAAAATCCGTTTTGAAGCAATCCACCCCCATGTCTAATAAGGCACGCAGCTTGCTGTTGTACCAAGCGATCGCTTCAGGGTTGGTGAAGTCGACGACCGCCAAACCAGCTTGCCATTTGTCCCATTGCCAGACATCTCCATTGGCGCGTTTCAAAAAGTAGCCATTCGCCATCCCTTCATCAAACAAGGGTGATTTTTGCCCAATGTAAGGATTGATCCAGACACAGATTTTCAATCCTTTGGCTTTCAAGCGCTGCAGCATTTTTTCAGGTTCTGGGAAAGTTCGTTCATCCCATGTGAAGTTGCACCACTCATATTCTTTCATCCATAAGCAGTCAAAATGAAAGACCTCAAGAGGGATATCACGTTCTGCCATACCGTCTACAAAAGACGTCACGGTTTGTTCATCATAATCCGTCAAGAACGAGGTACTTAGCCACAAACCAAAGGACCAAGCAGGCGGCAACGACGGTTTCCCCGTCAAATCAGTGTAGCGCTGAATCACTTGTTTTAACTCATCGCCGGCAATCACAAAGTACTGCAGCGATTGTCCTGGATTGCTGAATTGAACACGCGAAACTTTTTCACTCCCCACTTCGAATTGCACCCGATCTGGTGAATTGACAAAGACGCCATACCCTTTATTACTTACATAAAAAGGAATATTTTTATAAGCTTGCTCTGTACCAGTCCCCCCATCGGCATTCCAAATATCAACACTTTGGCCATTCTTCACGAAATTAGTAAAGCGTTCCCCTAAACCATAGATCGTTTCTCCCACATCCAGAGTCAACTGCTCGCTGATATGGGTATTTGCTTGCGGATCGATCACTAAGGCTTTGCTGCGAGGCTTGCTTTGGGTAATCAGCTGTTCTTTGTAATAAAACGAAGCTGTCACATTTTCCTCTTTGGTGATTACGACTTGCAAGTCTCCCGAGCGAAAAACATATGATTGCTCGTCTTCTGAAATATCAGGAGTGATCGCTTCTGTCATCAATTCAAAATCGGGGGCTTTGGCTTGGACCCCTTTATAGTTATAGAGGGTGATCCCAATGATATTGCTTCTAGGGGTAGTGACTTCCATCGTTAACAATCCGCCATCCAGCGTTGCCCCTTTATGTCCGACATAGCTATAAGGCAGATATAAAACCAATTTGTTTTCTTCTTTACGGGCATCGTAGACATGCACCGCAAATTTCACATCAAATCCTTCACGAAATAACCAACCGCCATCTGAAAATTTCATTTTTTTCCTCCTTGTTGGATCAATGTCAACGCCCCTAACAGACCAGAATCATTATAGTAACGACAAGTCTCGATCGGCACTTGGAAATCTGGCCAATGGGGGTTCTCATTGATTGCTTGTTTGATTATAGCTAATAGATCAGGGTGTTGGCTGATGCCGCCGCCGATCAGTATTTTTTCGGGATTCATCGTGACAGCTAGGTTGTAAATCGCAAGTGCGACATAACGTGCCCACTGTTTCAGGATCTCCTGCGTTTCAGGATCACTCGACCGCTGTTGCATGATGGTTTCGCCTAAAATCTCCTCTGATTCAGGAATCGCTTTTGCCCGCCGATAGGCAGCAATCAGTCCTCTCGTTGAAGCTAGATCATGGAGGGTCGCAAAAGAAGATGCTTGAAAATCAGTGATCATCATTCCGAATTCTCCTGCCCGAAACCCATGTCCGTGAATCAACTGGCGCTGATGAACGAGCGCGCCACCAATACCGGTGCCTAATGTGATCATGACAAAATCTTGTACGTCAGCAGCATTGCCGGTAGAAAGTTCTGCTAAAGCAGCACATTTTGCATCATTTTCGATCCAGATCGGATAGGACTTGGTTAAACGCTGCTGCAGCTCTTGTACGACAGCACAGCCGTGTAAAGGAGCCAACGCCCCCGCCATGATCGCTCGGCCATTGACTGAATCAATGAAACCAGGAAAACTCAGCCCGATCCCTTCGATGACATGCGCTTGCTCGACTTCTTTTATTTTGGCAGCTAAGGCAGCAAAAAATTCATCCCGCGTATTACTCGGGGTTTTGATTTTGCCTCGGTCCAGCCATTGATTCTTCTCCGTAAAAACCCCGAATTTGATATAGGTCCCCCCTACATCAAAGCACAGGCGTACATCTGTCATTTCTCCTCCTCCGTTCGAAAAGCGCTTACAGTTTCATTTAAATTATATAAAAGAAAAAAAAGAAAGCCTACTTCTTAGAATAGACTTTCTTACTATAAAAATTAGCTTTTTTCTGTCTCCGATAGGCAATAGGATACTTCTTTTTTATTTCAGTATTGCTCCATTTGAAGCAATGACTTCCTTATACCAATCAAAAGAATCTTTCTTGATTCGATCAAGCGAACCATTCCCTTCATTGTCACGGTCTACATAGATGAACCCATATCTTTTTCGCATTTCACCTGTAGTAAATGAGATGAGATCAATACAGCCCCATGCTGTATACCCAATCACATCAATGCCGTCTTCCTCGATGGCAAGCATCATTTGTTTGATGTGTTCAGCTAAATAGTCAATCCGTTCGGGATCATGAATGCCGGTTTCTGTCATTTGGTCATTAAAACCAAAGCCATTTTCCACAATAAAAATCGGCAGTTCATAACGGTCCTGCAAGAGATTCAGCATATAGCGCAATCCCATGTGGTCAATCGTCCAGCCCCATTCCGTCATCGTTGCATAAGGATTCGTTGTTAGCACACTGCTGCCCAACAAAGGATCATGTAGATAGTTTGCATCTGAGCGGGTAGATACTGTATTGCTTAAATAATAAGTAATACCGATATAATCAACGGTGCCATTTGCCAAATCATCAAGATCGGCTTCTGTCACATCGATCGTGTACCCTTTTTTCTGCCATTCATTGAGAATTCTTTTTGGGTAGTGTCCACGGACATGTACATCTGTGAAATAGAGTTGATTATTATCTTCTTGTTGTGCTAACAATTGATCACGAGGATCAGAAGTCAGCGGGTAATTAGGCGTGGCAGCTAAACAGCAGCCAATTTGAAACTCAGGATTGATTTTTTTCGCAGCTGTGACGACACGAGCTGAAGCAACAAACTGATAGTGAGCAGCTTGGTACATGCCTGCTAGTTTCTCCTCATCCTCGTCAAAGATCACACCAGAATTGGTAAAACTGTAAATTGGATTATCGATGATCCGCTGATTGTTGATCTCGTTAAATGTTAGCCAATACCGCACTTTTTCTTTGTATCGTTCCATTACAGTTTGCGCAAAACGTTCAAAAAATCCGATCATCTTTCTGTTGCGCCAAGCCCCATAGGTTTCAACTAAATGATAGGGCATCTCGAAATGAGACAACGTCACAACAGGTTCTATTCCATATTTTTGCATCTCGTCAAAGACCTGATCGTAAAAATACAGCCCTTCTTCGTTCGGTAGTTGTTCATCTCCTAAAGGAAAAATTCGTGTCCATGCGATACTGATTCGCAAAGCTTTGAAACCCATTTCCGCAAAAAGTTTGATATCTTCCGGGTAACGATGGTAAAAATCAATGCCTTCATGATTCGGGTAATATTCCTCAGGCAAGATTGTGTTGGTAATTTTCCGAGGCCGATCTTTCGTTCCTGCTGTCATCACATCGGCAATACTGATCCCTTTCCCGCCTTCTTGCCAAGCACCTTCCACTTGATGAGCGGAGATCGCACCGCCCCATAAAAAGTTTTCTTTCATTTTCAAACTCCTATCCTTCGTTGTTTACGGTAAACAGAATCCCTTCTACTTCAATTGTTCCGGCCGTTGTTTCGTACTCGATTACTGTATCTGGTCCACAATTTGTAACGATCACGGGTGTCGATAATTGATAGCCTTTATCCAGAATCGCCTGCCGGTCAAAGGTCAACAAACGATCTCCTCGTGCAATTGTCGCACCATTTTCGACGTTAACATCAAAAAACTCACCATTTAGATTCACGGTATTCAATCCAACGTGGATCAATAATTCAACCCCTTGATCAGATTTAATACCAATCGCATGCTTAGAAGGGAAAACAGCAACAACAGTACCTGCAAAAGGTGCCCGAATGATTCCTTCATCGGGGATGACCGCAATTCCTTGTCCAGCGATTCCGCTGGCGAACACATCGTCTTCCACTTCTGCTAAAGGCATCACTTGTCCTTTTACCGGTGAATAAATCGGAGTTGCTGCATTGGTTAAGATACTTTCTACCTCTGATTCAGGCTCTGCTTCAAATTCTGTTAGTTCGCTTTCCTTCACGCCGAAGAAATAAGCCAGTAAAGCTCCTGACAACAATGAAACGGTGATTCCGATCAGATAACCCACCAAAGGACTGTAAACAGGCAAGGAAAAAATATTATGGAAAACATACGCATTCATCGTCACACCAAAAGCGCCTAACACCGCTCCGCCTAAACCACCGGAAATAGCTACGATCGGCAAAAGTCTTTTGTAACGAAGAATAATCCCATAGACGATGGGCTCTGTCACGCCGGCAAAGAAGCCAGTCAAGGCAACTGGGCCTGCCAAAGCCCGCATTTTCGAATGTTTTTTCGCTCGTAAGAAGAAGCCAACTGCAATCCCGATTTGAGCAAAAACAGCGGCCAATGCCATTCCTTCAATAGGGTCTCCACCTAATCTTGTCAGATTATCTAACGTTACAGGTGTAAAGCCCCAGTGCAAACCAAACATAACCATGAAGGTCATCCCGCCGCCTAAAACGATGCCTGAAAGGATCCGGCTTTTTTCAAATAACCACATTACACTTCCTGATAAAAGATCCCCGAAAAAGGTGCCGAATGGACCAAAAAGGATAACGGTCAATGGAATCATGATCATCAAACTAAGCATGGGTACGGCAAACAATTGAATGTCTTTATAAATAATCTTTTTCAAAAATTTATCTACAAATTGATAAATAAAAATAGCCGCAAAAATCGGAAATAGGGTTGTGGCATAGTCCACGGCTTGAACTGGTATGCCTAAGAAATTTGTATTTTCCACGCCAATCAACCCAGTAAACTGAGGTTCCAACAATGCTGCACCAATCACACCGCCAACGTACATGTTGGCACCTAATCTTTTCGACAACGTGATCCCTAAGAAAATCGGTAAAAAATAAAATATTGCATTACTCGCGGCACTCAAAATGACATAAGTAGAAGATTCTGCTGATAACCAATTAAATTGGGTCAAAACCGTCAGCAGTGCTTTTAGCATCCCCGAACCTGCTAGAGCAGGAATTAAAGGAGAAAAAGCACCTGAGATAATTTCAAATACGGCGTTCAAATTAAAACCTGTTTTTTTCGAAGAACCTGTTTCTTGATCTGATAACCCAGCCATAGCTGAGATCGTCGCATAGTAATCTGATACATTGCTGCCGATTACGACTTGATATTGTCCTCCACTTTGTACAACGGACATCACATAGGGCAGTTTTTGAAGTTCCCCTTTATTGGCCTTGGTGTCATCCTTCAAGCCAAAACGCAATCTCGTTGCACAATGAACCAAGCTGTCGATATTTTTTTCACCACCGATCAAGCGAATGATCGCGGCACTTTCGTTTTCAAATTTCATAGTTATTCTCCTTTTGCGTATAATAAAAAGCGTGATCTAGAAGACACCTCAAACAAAAGACTCGTTTGAGTGCTCACTCTAGGTCACGCCTGCTTTACCAGTAACGATCCGTTAAGATGCCAATCGATTTAAATGTAAGGTTAAATACAACACTTCATCTTCAGTGATTTCCCACTGATACCTATTTTCCAGAAATTGCTTGATTTTCATAGCACACTCATAATCCAACGGATATTTCAGTTGAATCACATCTAATAAACTAGACGCTGGTTGAGCTGGTAGCTCATTGCTCATCTGTCGTTTAACAAAGTAGCGAATGTGAGTGATGAATCGGGAAAAATAAATAGAGTCTTGTCTGAATTCTTTGCCATAATGATAATTGATGATCGTCAAAATATCTTTCATGACTTTGGAAATCAGCATTGTTTCTTCCATTCCGTTGTTATCGCCTAAAAAATTCACGAAATGCAGCGTAATAAAAGCAGCCTCATCTTGCGGAATATTCAGATGTGTTCGCTTTTGCATCAGCTCAACCGCTTGAAGACCAATTTCATATTCTTTCGGGTACACCTGCTTTAATTCCCATTCTAGGGGTGTTTGAATTTTCATCCCTTCTCTTGCTCTCGTCAGAGCAAAACCGATATGGTCTGCAAGTGCTACTAGCAGTGCAGGATTGCTTTCGCATTGAAACGCTTCCTCAAACAATTTTAAAATATCGCTGGCCAGTTGCAGATCACGATATTCAATCCGTTTAAGCAGCTGTTCCAAATCTGCAATGCTTTTTTGGTCGTTAATGATGAATCGCTTTTCTATTTTCTTTTGATCGACAGTGTCGCCTGGCTTCAAACCAAAGCCGATGCCACTCCCCATCACAACTTCTTCTTGGTGATTGTCGTTCAGGACTAATGAAGCATTATTATTAAATACTTTGACGATTTCCATGGTCAACACCTCCTAAAATAAAACAAAAAAATAACGTCACCAACTAGCTATGATCTTTTTCCAAAACAAACGAATGGAGAAAATCTCATACCTGTGGTCACGCCTGCATTATCAGTAACGATCCGATGCACTTACTATACTTCAAAATGAAAACGACGTCAATAGCTTTTTTAAAGCATTTTCTTGTATGAGCTTCTGACGAGATTATTCAAAAAAATGGCGACAAAAAAAGACGTGTTGTCTCTTGCTGCCGCCATGCGAACCTGTAATGCCGCTTTTTCTTTTCACAAATTTCTCTTTTCATTGCCTATTCGATGGACTGTTTTCCTGAAAAGCAGCTGCTCATGTATCAGCGAATTTTCTTATGTTTTCCGAAACTCATTCGGTGAAACCTGATGGTATTGTTTGAACTTTTTGTAGAAATAATCAACATTGCTGTAGCCCACCAATTCAGCAACTTCGTAGACCATTAGATTGGAATGACGCAAGATTTCCACCGCTTTTTCCATTCGTACTTCATCCAAGAACGCCAAATAATTTTTCCCAGTTTCTTTGCGAAACTTCTTGCCTAGATAGGCACTATTGTAATTGAAACGTTCCCCGATTTTTTTCAAGGTCAAATCTTCTTGATAATGCTTTTTCGTGTATTGGATCAATTCTGCAATGATATCGATTTGGTTCAAACTGCTGGCGACTGTTGCTTGCAAGTCTGCTAGTTTTGCGGTGATCACCTCTTGCAGCATTGGAAACGTCTGGGCGAGAAAAATCTGCTGATGCACTTCGTCTGTCGACCATTTGATTGCTAAGGCTACTTTTTCACTGATTTGATGCTGCAGCCATTCGATGTCACCATTGATTTGCCATTTGATCTCTTCTTCCAATGCCAATGAATGATAAAAGGTTTGATAATAGCGGGATAACGGCTGTTCTAACGGATCGTTTGCCAAAATCGCCTTAACTAATTCTTCACGCAAATCGCTTCGTTCTTCTGCTTCTTGCGTCGTATCCAAAACATGGTGAGAAATGACTTGATTGGGAAATAAGAAAATCAATTTACTTAATGTCTGGATATCGATCATCAATGGCTTCAAGTTATCTTGCGCCGCAAACCAGCGGGAGATCAAGATTTCTTGGTGAGCCAATTTTTTACGGCACCACGCATCGATCGCCTCGTCGGAAAAGCGCTCCTCGTTTAACAAAACCAAATACCGATGATGCCGATGGATCAAGGTGACGACTTGCGCCACTTGCTCCTGCAATTTCTCAACCAGCTTTTGGGCATCTGCCTCCTCGGAAAGACGCAATAGCTTGATGGCTTGTGCGTCTTTGATCCCCGTTTGATCCCCGCCAAACAATTTCTCCATCAACTGACTCTTCTGATTTTTCTGCTGATCGGTCTTGGCTTTTTGATCGATTTTCGTCAAAATACCGATCAGCTCTTCTTCATCAACTGGTTTCAGCAAATAGGTCACAGCGCCCAGTTGCAAAGCTTGCTTGGCATAGTCAAAATCTGAGTAGCCGGATAAAATAATGGCAAAAAACAAAAGCCCTTCCTCCGATGCTGCTTGCACCATCTCAAGACCATTTTTTCCCGGCATACGGATATCAGCGATCACAACGTCTGGCTTCAATTCACGGATCATTGCCAAGCCAGCTTCGCCGTTTTCCGCCGACCCGACGATTTGATACCCCAGACGTTCCCAATCGATGATCAGAGGTAGCCCATTTCGGATCGATGCTTCATCGTCAACGATCAACACTTTACGCATTTTCCAACCTCCATTTTCAGCTACTCCTTCGTTACATCATGTTTCACTTGTCAAACTTGCCCCGTTGGTGCGAATCACCTCTTGATACCAATAAAAACTATCTTTCGGGATGCGCGCCAACTGACGTTCGCTTTGATTGTCGCGATCGACATAAACAAACCCATAGCGTTTTTTGTATCCATTCAACCAACTCAGTAGATCTGTAAAGGACCAAGCACAATAGCCGATCAGCTCAACCCCATCCGTGATGGCCTTTTGCAGTTCCACCAGATGTTCCTGCAAATAGGTGATGCGGTATGGGTCATGGATCTGTTTGTCTTCTGTCAATTGATCGATAGCGCCTAACCCATTTTCAGTAATAAAAATCGGCAAGTCATAATTGGCTTGGATGCGCCGCAAGGCTACACGGAAACCAACGGGATCGATCTCCCAGCCCCAATCTGTTTTTTTCAAGTGAGGATTTTCTGCTGTCGCAAACATGGTTTCTTCGGGTGAGAACTCACCAGCTGCCGCTTGCATCAAATACGGATCGACTTTAGAAAATTCTTTCTTTTCAGCTGACTGCTTTTGCAAATTGTTTTGCTGGGCCGTCCCACCGTGATAGTAATTGATTCCTAAGAAATCAGGTTTTGCCTGTTTTAATAGTGCTTGATCTTCTGGAGTGACTTCAGGAGCCAAGCCAACTTTGGCTAATTGCTTGTACACAAATTTCGGGTATTCGCCTTTGCAATAGACATCTAAAAACCATGCGTTATTGAAGGCTTCGCCATTTTCTGCTGCTAGCACATCTTCTGGGTCACAGCTAAACGGATACATCGGGCCATAGCCAAAACTTGGACCGATCTTGCCCTGAGGAACCAGCTCATGGAACAAATTGATCGCCTTAGCATTGGCAAGGTTGATGATATGATTGGCTGCATACATCCGTTTTAAGTCCTTCAAGCCCGGCGGATGTGCCGCCCAACGGTACCCAAGAGAAGTGAAGACATTTTGTTCATTCATGGTGACCCAATAGGTGACTTTCTTTCCTAGGCGTTCAAAAAGGATCCGACAATACCGTTCAAATGCTTCTGCTGTTTCTCGGCCTTCCCACCCTAAGTATTTGTCTTGCAAAGCCTGGGGAAGGTCCCAGTGATACAGCGTCAAAATCGGCTCTACTCCTTGCCGAAGCAATTCGTCCACCAGCTTTTCGTAAAACGCCACACCCGCTTCATTGACCGCGCCTTCGCCATCAGGCAATATTCGCGACCACGCCACGCTGAAGCGATAGGCTTTCAAGCCCATTTGCTTCATCAAGGCAATATCTTCTTTGTATCGATGGTAATGATCGATCGCCACTTTGCCGTTGGTTTCCTCAAAAGTATTGCCAGGAATTTGGGCATAGGTGTCCCAAATCGACGGACCTTTGCCGTCTTCTGCCCATGCTCCTTCAATTTGATAGGCCGCCGAAGCTGCCCCCCATAAGAAGTTTTCTGGGAAAGGATCTAAGTTTGTGTGAAACATCAAGTTGCCTCCTTCATTTCCTAAACCGAAATAAATCGGTTACATTTTATCGTATCATAATTTGGTTGATTCGTAACAATTGCTAAAAGATATTTTTAGGTGAAAAAACTGCCGCTCCTCAGAACGACAGTCGTTTCTTATTAAAACAGGTAATCATTCAAACGAGATTTCACATATTCAATGTGGCTGGATTCTAATTCGATTTGATCATGAGCCAATGCGTAATCTGTCAGTGTTTCTAAGCTTTCCTCATCAGCAACGATCTTCGCTCCGATGCCTTCTTGGAAAGAGGCGTACCGTTTTTCCTTCAACTCGTCTAAGAAGCGGTCTTCTTTTAGTTTCGCTGCTGCTTTCAACGCTCTGGCATACGTATCCATACCAGCGATGTGGGCTAACAACAGATCTTCCATTTCAAATGACGAACGACGGACTTTAGAATCGAAATTGATTCCTCCCGGCGCGATGCCGCCGTTTTCTAAGACTTCGTATAAAGCGAGTGTGGAGTCAAAGACGTTGGTTGGGAATTCATCCGTATCCCACCCTAACAGCATATCTCCTTGGTTGGCATCCAGTGAGCCTAATGCGTTATAGCTACGGGCAACGGCGATTTCATGTTCAAAGGTATGGCCAGCTAATGTTGCATGATTGGCTTCTAGGTTTAATTTGAAATCTCCTTCTAAGCCGTAGTGCTGAATGAAGGCCATCGTTGTCGCTGCATCAAAATCATATTGATGTTTTGATGGTTCTTTTGGTTTCGGCTCTAATAAGAACTGAGGTTTATGACCGATTTTTTCGCCATAAGCGATCGCCATTTTGAATAGACGGGCGATGTTGTCTTGTTCAAATTTCATGTCTGTATTCAACAAGGTTTCATAGCCTTCACGGCCACCCCAGAAGACATAGTTTTCGCCGCCTAATTTTTTCGAGATGTCTAAGCCTTTTTTGACTTGGGCTGCCGCATACGCATAAACTTCCGCATTATTGGTGGAAGCAGCGCCGTTATTGAAACGAGGATGTGAGAACATATTTGCTGTATTCCATAATAGTTTGATTCCCGTTTGTTCCATTTTTTCTTTGATCAAATCGGTGATTTCGTCTAAGTTTTGGAAAAATTCTTCTAACGTTTCTCCTGCAGGTGCCACGTCAACATCATGGAAACAGAAGAACTCTGCCCCTAATTTTTCGCAAATCTCGAAGAAGGCTTCTACTCGATTTTTCGCCGTTTCCATTTCGGTGTCACCGATCCACGTCCGTTTGTTGACAGGTGCGCCGAAAGGATCAGAGCCGTCTTGCGTCATCGTATGCCAATAGGCGATTGCAAAACGTAGATGATCTTTCATTTTCTTGCCTAAAACAACTTCTTCGGCATCGTAGTGGCGAAATGCAAACATATTGTCTGTTTTAGGACCTTCGTAGCGGATTTTTTCGATCTCTGGGAAATAAGTCATTGTTGTTGCCTCCATTTTATGTTTTTTAGTGTAATAAACTAACTTACTTGTTTCCAATCATTTAGAACCAAAAACGATTCCTCGCTTTGATCAAGTAGATTGCCTGCTGCCATTACGCTACTCGATTTGCGCCAATGCATGGCAGATAGGTGCGGTTTGTTGGTAGACGGTGCGGTAGATCGCATAAATTTCTTGGTATTTGGCGACATTTTCAGGAATCGGTGCAATGGCCTTGCCGTATTTGACAAAGGCGTTAACACAAGCTGCTGCATCTGGATAAATGCCGCTGCCGATTGCTGCCAGCATTGCTGCTCCCATACCTGGACCTTGCTCAGTAGACAAAGTCAGCATTTCTGCATTAAAAATATCGGCTTGCATTTGCAGCCATTCGGCATTTTTCGCACCGCCCCCCACAGAAACGATCTGGGTGAATTTCCGCTGTGCCCGTTCTTCCATGATCATTTGGGAATCTTTCAAAGAGAAGGTGATCCCTTCTAAGACGGCACGACTGAAATGCTTTTCGCGATGCCGTGTGTCGATGCCGATAAAACTACCCCTGATTTGGCTGTCGGTATGCGGGGTGCGTTCGCCCACGATATAAGGCGTAAACAGCAGGCCTTCTGCCCCTGGGTTTACCTCACTGATCGCTGAAAGCAATTCCTGAAACGATTGGTTGGGGGCAAACGTATCACGATACCAGCTTAAGGAATTTCCAGCGGCTAACGTGACCCCCATTGAATACAACTTGTCTTTGATCGCATGACGGAAAAGGTGTAGATCTCCTTGATAATCAACCTCTTGCGCTTCTTCAAAGGATAAGAACACACCGCTAGTGCCAATCGACACCATGCCGACACCTTCGGCGATGATCCCTGAACCTAATGCAGCACAGGCATTGTCTGCGCCACCTGCATAGATCGTCACCTCTTGTTCAAACCCAAAGGCTTCTTGCAGCTCTTTTCGCATTTGCCCTACAGGCGCTGCTGATTCAAAAAGCGGCGGCAGTAAATCCGATGCGATTGCGAATTTTTCTAGAATGGCTTCAGACCAGCACTTCTTTTCGATATCCAGCAGTAACGTACCCGCTGCATCGGAATAATCCATCGAATAGTTCCCAGTCAGCCAAAAAGCCAAGTAGTCTTTTGGCAGCATCATGTGACGAACTTGTTGCCAATGTTCAGGCTCGTGTTCTTGGACCCATAAAATTTTTGGTAAGGTGAACCCTTCCAAAGCAACATTCTTGGTGATTGCTTTTATTTCCTCTCCAAAGGATGCCATGATCGCTTGGCATTGTTTGGTGGTTCGAACGTCATTCCATAATATTGCCGGACGAATGACTCGGTTTTCTTCATCCAATAAAACAAGACTATGCATTTGCCCAGAAAAGCTGATGCCGATCAATTCCTTCTGCAGCGTTGGAAGCTGCTGGATCAAGGTTTTGATCACCTTATCTGCCGCCTCTTGCCAATGCACCGGCTCTTGCTCACTGAACCCCGGTCTAGGGGATGACAATGGATAGTCAGCACTTGCTGTTCCTTGGAGTTCCCCGGTTTGATCAAAAACTAAGCCTTTTAACGCACTTGTTCCTAGATCCAACCCTAAAAAATAAGCCATCTCTTCTCTCCTTCCTCTGTTTGAAGCAGTTAACCATTGACTCTCAAACGGTTAATTAGCATTCAAAACTAACTAATTGGATAGTAAACGATTCTCGCATTCCTGTCAAGCGCTTTCAACGAATCTTTCATGGTTTTTCCTTCTCAAACTGCTGCTCCTACATTCTGCGTCTTTTCTTTATTCTTCAGCTTGCACAATATTAATTTGCACGGTAAACTAACACTAATCACATCTACGAAGAGGAGAACACATGATTATCAATAAAATGGGCATACGCGAACAAAATGAAGCGGCTGTATTGAAGACGATCATTGACAATGAAAATGTGTCACGAGCGGAAGTGTCAAATTTGACCCATCTCAATAAAGCGTCTGTTTCTCAAATAACCAAAAAACTGATCGACACGGACTTCGTGCGCGAAGTCGGCATTGGTGATTCCACTTCGATCGGTGGTCGCAAACCGATTCAATTGCAATTCAATCACCGTAGCAGCTTAGCTGTTACCTTTGACATCGGCTATAACTATGTTCGAGGGATGCTCTCTTATATCAATGGCGAGATGATCGCCTCTGCCGACCATTCCCATGAATTGATCACCAAAGAAAATGTACTAGCGACGATCGATTCCATGATGAAAGAGTTTTGGCCGCAAATGCCGCAAACCACTCATGGATTAGTAGGAATCTGTTTGGCGATCCACGGCATCGTTCATAATCAGACGGTCACCTTTGCCCCCTACTACGACTTGGAACACTTTGATTTGATCGCCCCTTTGAGCCAAAAATACAATACGGCGGTCTATATAGAAAACGAAGCCAATCTGACGGCTTTAGGCGAGTACTGTTTTTCTTCTGATTCCACGAATTTACTGAGCGTCAGCGTCCATAGTGGGATCGGTGTCGGAATCATCGTTGCTGGGCAGCTACAAACCGGTACTCACGGCATGGCGGGGGAAGTTGGCCATTCTACGCTCTTTCCTCACGGCAACTTGTGCCCTTGCGGCAATCGAGGCTGCTTAGAGCAATATGCGTCGAACAAAGTCTTGTTTGACACCTACAGTCACTATACAAAAACTGCGTTCGTTAATTCGGATACCTTTGCACAAGCCTATCATGCCGGAGAAAAATCAGCAGTCGAATTGGCGCAACAAAATGTTGAGTTTCTTAGTATTGGGCTAAACAATGTCATCACTTTTTCTGATCCCGAAGAAGTCTATATCAACAGCTCGGTCTATCGCAAAATTCCTGATTTATTACTGGCGCTGCAACAAAAATTGACCAGCCAGTTCACCAAAAACACGAAGATCAAAAACAGTCGATTAGGCGATCAAGCCCCGCTGTTTGGCGGTAACGTTTTAGTGGCGAAACATTTCTTGAATATCAACGATTTGCGCTTTGCAGCACTTGATCTCTCCCGTGTGATCCATTAAATGAATGCTGGACTGAAGACTCAGTCCAGCGTTTTCTTTTGGTAAAAAGGTCTCGCTATCCTTTGATTCCGCCAGCCGTTACACCGCCCACGATGTATTTCGATAGAAACAGGTAAATCAGTAGCAAAGGAATAATACTTAATGAGATCCCTAGATACATACTGCCAAATTCAGTACGGTAAACATCCGTTTTCAGCAATTGGACCAGCATCGGCAACGTATACTTTTCCGTATCGTTGATCAAGATCAAGGGCATCAAGAAATTATTCCACGAGGTCACGAACGAGAAAATCGCCATGGTGGCTAAGCCCGGTTTCATCAAGGGCAACATGATGCGATGGAAAATTTTGATTTCGCCGGCTCCGTCCAAACGAGCAGAATCTGCCAAATCAGGATGATAGATCGTTTCTAAGTATTGCTTTAAGAAAAAAACGGTAGCAGGTGATGCGATCGCTGGTAAAATCAATGGCAGAAAATTATTTAAGAGCCCTAAGCGATTCATAAATTGATAAAAACCGATCATGCTAATTTGCTGAGGAATCATGATCAGCCCAAGAATGACAGCAAACAGGACTTTCTTGCCACGAAACTCATAGGCGATCACGCCATAAGCTGTCAATGCCGAAAAATATACATTGAGAACGGTAGCGCCAGCCGCAATCAAGAAACTATTTTTAAATCCATTGAAAACATTGAAGCCTCTGCCCATTAAGACGGACCAGTTGTATTGGAGATTACCGCCAGGCCACAAAGACAGCCCTTGCTGGATCTGTTCTGCTGAACGGGTCGCATTGACTAAGACGACCCAAAAGGGCAGAATACTTAAGATGGTCAGCAACACCAAAAAGACATAGATCAACAATCGTTTTGCTCGATAGCTATTTTCCATTTATTTTCGCCCCACTTTGCTGTTTTCTTTGAAAAATTGAAACAATAACGTGCTTAATACGATCGAAAGTACCAATAATAGCACCGACGCGGTTGCGGCAACGTTGAAATTCCGACTCCCGGTAAAGGCTTGGTTGTAGATAAACATTGTGATCGTTAAGACACTATTGTTGGGATTGCCGTTTGTCAGCAAAAAAGGAATGTCGAACATTTGCAAGCCGCCAATCAAGGATGTCACTAATGTATAAAGCAAGATTGGTTTTAACAAAGGCAGCGTGATCTTGCGGAAAATTTGACCATCATTGGCTCCATCGACCATTGCTGATTCAAAAAGAGCATCATCAATGCTCAAAATGCCCGAAACTAAAACGATCGTTGTCTGTCCATACCACATCCAAAATTGGATAAAGGAAACGATCAGCCGAGTGCCCGTTTCACTACGGAAAAAGTCATAGGGCTGGTCCAAAACACCGAAATGCTGCAAGACTAGGTTGATCGGACCTAACGGAAAACTGAACAAAACGAAAAATAAGATTGCTACTGAAGCGGCAGTAATGATGTTGGGTAAGTAAAAAACGACTTTGAAAAAGCCTTTCCCCCGCAAGCGCAACTTGATATTGGTAAACCATGCCGCCAGCAACAGAGCCAAGCCAATTTGAGGGACAAAGTTTACGCCCCACAAAATAAAGGTATTGCTGATGGATTTTAAAAATAACGGGTTGCGAAAAATCGCAAAATAGTTATCCAGTCCGACAAGATTGGCAGCTGGATTCCACCCTTTTAGATCCGTAAAGCTTAGGTAAATCGTATAGAGAATTGGATAAAGCTGAAAAACCAAGAATGCTAGAAAAAATGGTGCGATAAATAATAGCCCATAGCGATGATACTGTTCAAATCTTCTCTTATTCTGCATCGTAATCCCCCTGATATTTTTTCTTCTACTGCCAACTTCTGCCTGTAAAGACAAGCCATTTAAGCAGCGCATAGTACCTAGAAAAGGTTGAAACCGACCCCGTCTTCGGTGCCGGTTTCTCCAACACCTAATCTACTTGAACATCTGGATAAGCATTGACGACCGCATCTTTAAAGTTTTGGATCGCCGTTTCCTGATCCACTTCACCTTTTGAATATGGTGTCAAACAACTATCCGTAAAGAGGGTTTCAATCGTCTGATCATACTCGGTCAGAATTTTCGCGTTGATGTCTTGAACCATATCGGCAAATTCTGCATAGTGGTTTTGACCGCCTAAAAATTCCTCTTCATATTCGCCTTTAATTTCTTCAACGACTCGTTCATTTGATACAAAATCACCGGTATCTTCGGCCCATTGTTTTAAAAATGCTTGATCTGTGGTCAAGTAAGCCACCAATTGCGCAGCTTCTTCTTGCATCTCAGAATTTGCCGTAGCACCGATCCATGTGCCGCCCCAGAACCACGACGAAGGTCCTTGGATCATGCGCCAGTCCCCTTCTGTTGAGCTAGAGTTATCGGCAGCTGTCGCATTTGGTTTTAACCAATAGTGCAGCCCCCATGTCGGCAAACTATAACCGAATACATTGTCGCCATTCATTCCAGCAAACCAAGCTTCTGATTGTCCTTCTGTATCTTGTGTCAGGCCTTCTTCTACAAATTTGCGTGATACATCCAACAAGTCATACAAACTGTCGTCGATCACTAATTTGCCGTCTTCAACCCAGCCATGTTCACGTTGACCATAAAAAGGCTTTGCCAAATCTTGGACACTAGAGATCATATAGGTGGTTCCACCACTTTTTTCTTTGACTGCTTTGGCTTGCTCATAGAACTTGTCGTAGTCTGACAATGCCGCTTGCGCAGCCGCTGGATCATCGATCCCTAGCAGCTCTTCTGCCATCGATGCCCGGTAATAAAAACCGCCAGGAGCAGCTTGCCAAGCCAAGGCATGAAGAACCCCGTCTTTTGAAGTCCCTACGTCTTTGACATATTGATACGTATCTGCCGCGGCTTCATCAAGCCCCAGTGAACCAAGGTCTGCCATCATGCCTGATTCCACATATTTTTTGACAAAGGCAGATTCTAAAGCAATCACATCTGGTGCATCTTTGGAACCGAGAATCGGATCGAGCTTGGTCTCGAATTGGTCAGAAGGAATCTCCACGATCCGAATGTCATAGGCCAAGTCGTCATGCGCCGGCAAATAGTAATCATTGATCATTGTTGATAATTCTGAAGTAAAGGTCCAAACCACGAGTTCATCCTTGCCACTACTTCCCGTTGCGCTATTATCTGAGCTGCTGTTTCCAGAACCATTCCCGCAGCCACTAAGCATAAAAGCTGCTAAGCCCGCTACTGACGCTGTTTGTAAGACCCGTTTCCAATTTTTCATCTTTCTTCCTCCTCGATTTTTTGATAGTCAAATGAATCAAAATCAGCCGCCAAACGATTGCCGGTCGTATCGATCGCAAACATCCCTACAAAAGCCCCTGTAAAGAATCCACCGTAATGTTCTGCTACATAGTCGTCAGACAATTGCAAGCTGTCAAATAGATGATCGATGACCTGCCACTCTTTTTGATCAAACGAGTACGCGTATTGATAGTGGGCATAATTAACGATCGTTTTGAAGTAGACTGTTTGTACATCGGCTGGTATCACAACTTCTGGTGCTTTTTGACTCTTCAGTTGGCCCTTTTCGCTTGCCAATACAGTGATGATTCTGCCTTTCGTCTCATCATGAGTGATGTAGATCGCCGACCAGTTTTGTGTATTGTAGTAATTCGTCATGCCTGCCAACTGTAGAAACGAGGTCGGTGAAAATTCGACGGCAGTCGTTGCTTCGAAACGAAAATCGCTCCATCTTCTTGCCACCAGTGCTTGATGGAACAAGGAATTGAACGACTCTCGCCCATACAAGCGCAAGTACCCTGGTCGTGCGGTCAAACTACCGATTTCCTCAGAAAAAGGAATCCGCAAGGTTTGAAACACTGGTGCCAACGACGCCTCTTCAAAATCATCAAAGCCTGATTCTATTTCCCACGGATGTTCAGGCAGCTGTGGCTGTGGGACTTCCTCTTTTGGAAAGTTTCCGCCTGTGATATACGGCCAATCATTTTCCCAATAAACAGACTGGATCGCTGTTTCTCGTCCGAGCGGGCAATAACCGCGATTTTCTAAGAGGGGCGTTTCTGGATACTTCAGCGCTCGCCCTGTTAAGTGAACAAAATACCATTCATCGGTCTGAGTTTTCACAAATGAACCATGGCCAGCTTTTTGTAGCAGGATCTCTGGCTGTCCCCAGGAACTGATCAGAGGGTTTTGAGGATGAACTTCATAAGGCCCTTCGATGTGCGTCCCACGAGCGATGGTACTTGCATGTTCAAACTTAGTGCCGCCTTCTGCCGTCAATAAATAATAATAGCCGTTCACTTTATACATAACCGGTGCTTCCGTCAATTTGCGCTCTGTTCCTTTGAAGATTATTTTGGGCTGCCCCACCAATTTCTTGGCTTGCCAATCAAACTCTTGGAGAGCGATCCCATAAAAGGAATGGTTTGTCAGGCGATAATCCCAAACCATGTTCAGAAAATATTTTTTGCCGTCGTCGTCATGAAATAACGAGGGATCGAAACCAGAAGAATTCATATAAATTGGTTCTGACCAATCCCCATCAATGGTTTCACAGGTGATCAAATAATTGTTCACATCTTTCCAACTATTAGATTGTGTTTTGACATCTGAATAAATCAACCAAAAACGACCATCACTGTAACTTAAGTTTGGCGCCCAAACGCCCCCAGAATCTGGGTTTCCTAGCATATTCAACTGACTGACACGATTGACTGGTGTACTGATCAAGCGCCAGTTCCTCAAATCCTTCGAATGGAAGATGCGCACACCTGGAAACCATTCAAAGGTCGACGTAGCAATGTAATAATCTTCACCTGCACGACAAATACTCGGGTCTGGATGAAAGCCTGTTAGTATCGGATTGGTAATCAAAAAAATTTCCTCCTCTTTCCCTTTTTGGCATTTTGTGATTCAACTGAGTGTCAGTAGGAATGAGCTTCATTCAGTTAGTAAGTTTTCTTTACTAATATACCTAACAAAAAAAAGAAACTTACTGCTGCAGCTCATTTTAAAAATATTCACTAATCATTGTTCTATTTACTTTCTTCAGCTGAACTGTCATAATTATAGAATGAAATCGCTGTCATTCACAGGACGATTTCCACACATCGATAGACAAAAAATGGAGGATAGATCGCGTGACCATTTTAGAAGAATACCATTTCGGCGAATACCTCGGCGTTTCCAGTTACCATCCCTACTCGCTTAATTACATGGAACATTTTCATCGTTCCTTTGAATTGCTTTTTTGTAGTGATGGCGAAGCGGTTGTCAAAATCGAAGAAAGTCCCTATGTCCTTACGACAGGCCAAGTGTTATTAGTCATGCCTTATCAGACTCATGCCATTGAAACCCCTAAGGAATCACAATTGCATATTCTTGTGTTTTCACCTGAGTATATTCCAGATTTTTACGCCAAAACGAAAGATTTCGCTTTGTCAGATCCGGTGATCACCATTGATTCATCTGTTGCCAAGCAGCTCTACTATCCTTTATTTGAAACGGATTCCCTCTATTTACGAAAATCGGCACTGTATCAAGTCCTTTACCTTTTTGAACACCAAACGACTTTATTACCAGCCAAAAATCAAGAGGATATCCTGATCCAGCTACTTGTTTACATCGAATCCCACTTCAAAGAAGAACTGACGCTCGAAAAACTAAGCAGCAGTATCGGCTATAGCAGCGTCTACGTTTCCAGAATGATCACCGATAAATTGAAAAGCACCTTTCCTCGGCTTTTGAATCAAGCAAGAATACGCCATGCCTCTTTTTTGCTGACCCATAGTCTCTTGCCGATTACGGAAGTAGCAGAACAAGCAGGCTTTCAAAATGTGCGAACCTTCAATCGAAATTTCAAAGCATTGACCTCACTGACGCCAAAAGAATACCGTTTAAAACACAATGCTCATTTTTCGTTGCTGAAGGAATAGCGTAAAAAAGCAGCTTCACTTAGCTGTAAAGTGAGCTGCTACAATCTTACTCGTTTTTCTAGTCAGCCTTTTGCCTCATTCCTAGAAACTAGTGAAAAACGCACTAACTTCCCCTTCTTCATAGAGAAATGAGCAGGAAAAAACCAATTGCAAAAATGAACCTTTGTTGTTTTACTGATTCCACAAAACTATGCCTGTTTTAAAACACCGTACTTTTTAGCTTCATACCCTTTTGCTTTGTTGATACTTCTTGGAATATCGATCAATCCCAAGAAAAATGATTCACGACGAGCCAGTCTTTGACTTTCGTCAGATCAGAAAAAGTTTTCACCTGTGCAGCGACTTCTTGCTCAAGTTTTGGCTGTTTAAGCAAAGGATACTTCCCATTTTTCTTGACTGGCAAAGCACTCAAATCATCCGCAATCAGAAAAGCTGGGATCTCGGCTTGTTTTGCGGCTTTTATGCCAGCTAGAGAATCTTCTAATACCAAGGCTGCTTCAGGCTTTACGCCTAATTGTTGGCAAGCTGTTAGAAAGATTTCTGGATCAGGTTTGCCCTTTCGCACTTGATCCCCAGAAACCACCGTATCAAACCAATCTGGCATCTGTTCCATTTCAAAGTACGCCTTGATTTTTTCTTTCGATGAAGAGGATGCTACGGCTATCAAGCAATCTTGTTTTTTTAATGCTTCCAACAGGTCAAGAAGGCCGGGCTTTTTGAACACCCGTTTTTCTTCAGCTAAAATCACTTCTTTCTGACGATTCATCGCTTCTCGCCACCGATCCGTTGGTACTTGATTGCCATAAAGTTCCTGCATCCCTATACGAATATCTGCTTCCGTTCTGCCAGTCAGGTAATAATAAACTTCTTGGCAAACTTCAAAATCATATTCCTCCGCGGCTCTTAAATAAGCGCGGTAAGCTAGACGACCTGTTTCAAACATCAAACCGTCCATATCAAAAATCACCAGTTTTATCTTTTTCATCCTATAGCCTCCTTTACTTTTCTGCGAATAAAAAAGCAATGGTACCAAAATCCTTTGGCACCCATTGCTTCACCTTGTTTATTTACAGCTGACTGCTCAACTTAGCAATGATTTTACATGCGCCAAATGGCTGTCAGCCTTTTCCCGACCTTCTTTTACTAGTGATTCTGAAAGAATGAAGGAGCCGCCAACTGCTAGCACCTGCGGATCAGATAAATAGTCTTGCATATTTTCGAGGTTGATTCCGCCAGTTGGGACAAATCGAATATCATAAAATGGACCGCTGAGGGCTTTGATCGCCGGCAAGCCCCCGTAGATATCCGCGGGGAAAAATTTCACAACTGATAAGCCATAAGCCGCTGCTCGTTGAATGTCATTTGGGGTAGCTGTTCCTGGAAACACTGGAATGTTTTCGGCAAGACAAAATTCCACCACATCAGGTACAAGAGCAGGGGAAACAATAAAGCGCGCCCCTTTCTCAACTGCTGCTTTCGCTTGTTCTAAGGTGCGCACTGTGCCTGCACCGACGATCAATTTGCCTGATTGAGAGAGTTTTTCCATCGCTGCTAAAGCAAGGTCACTGCGGAAGGTCACTTCAATAAAGGATAGTTCATGTTCGATCAACAGTGATTCTACTACTGGCAAATAGGTAAGATCCGTTGCAGTGTAAAGAGGCAATACCCTTGTTTTTGCCAATTGTTCATAGAGTGTCATACACTCTTTCCTCCCTTCGTTTCCTTCGATTGCATTTGTTCTTTCAAGACGGCTTCATGAAGCCCTTGAAGATAACTGATCCCAATCGCGCGATCATACAGACCATAGCCTGGCATCGCCACTTCCCCCCAGATCGTCCGCCCGTGATCTGGACGGATGACGCCATCAAACCCGACCTCAACCAAGGCTTTCATGATGGCATACATATCTAATGATCCTTCGGTGGACAGATGGGCGGATTCTTTAAATTTACGTTCCCCCATAAACAACACATTGCGGAAATGAACAAAGTTGATGCGTCCTTTTAAGGCATGAACGATCTCCACCATGTCGTTTTCTGGATCGGCACCTAACGAACCGGTGCACAACGTTACCCCGTTATAAGGCGAATCCACGATGGCCATGATTTTTTTCAAGTCCTCTAAATTTTTGGTGATTCGTGGCAAGCCAAAAATTTCCCAAGGTGGATCGTCGGGATGGATCGCCATTTTCACATCTACTTCTTCACACACAGGAATGATCCGCTTTAAGAAATAGCTTAAGTTATCAAAGAGGATCTCTTGAGTGACCCCTTCATAAATTGCCATCAAACGCTGGAACTTTTTCAGTCGTTCTTCTTCCCAACCTGGCAATTTAAAGCCTTTTGATTGGCTATGGATCAGCGTATACATCTCACTAGGTTCCATATCATCCACAACGGCTTGATCATAGAGCAAGGAGAAGCTGTCATCCTCGTTTTGGTAAAATAGATTTGTTTTGGCCCAGCCGAAGATTGGTTTGAAGCTATAGCAGATCATATGTACATCACAAGCTGCTAAATTCCGAATTGTTTGAATATATTGATCGATGTAGTGATCCCGTTCCTCTGTTCCAGCTTTGATCGCATCGTGGATCGCCACACTCTCAATCCCTAATAGCGAAAGATGCTCTTTTTCAATTGATGCTTTTAGTGCGTTGATTTCGGAAATCTCCCAGACATCTCCGGGCATTTTATTCAGAAGTGTTCCTACAATGCCGTGCATTCCTGGAATTTGTCGAATATTCGTTAACGGGATCGTATCCCCTTCCCCGTACCATCGAAACCCCCATTGCATTTGCTATCATCCTTTCGTTTTTAAAAATCATCGTCCTCATCAGTTTCTTCGCTACTATCACCTGCTGAAGAATTGTGCCAAAGCGCTACACTGTTTTCTCCTTGCTGGATCACTGCTGCCACCGCCTGTTCAATCGGTGTTGCCAAAAATTGGTGATTGATCGCTTCTAATACCATCGGCAGATTCACTCCGCCGATCACATACGTCTTTTCCTGAAGAGGTTCTTCTAATTGATTGATCGTTACAACCGACTGATTATAGGGACTCGCACTCAATAGATCAGCAAACACCACTACACCGTCCCCTTGATCTGTTTCGTGGATTGCTTCATGGATTTTGTTTCCCAGAAGTTGAATATCCTCTCCGTGGTTCAAATTAACGACTGCAATATTTTCGACACTGCCCATGATCACCTCTGCAGCATCTTTAAAACCAGTACTCAGCTGTCCGTGAGTTGCCAATACGATTCCTAACAAATGTTGTTCCTCCTTTTTCGCTTCCTAACCAAATAACGCAAGGACTTTTTGCATATTCCTACTATTCAGCTCTTTTTGCTTTAATTGTTTTCTAGGCAACACATACGTCTGATCCTGCTGCTTTTCTGCACAAAACAGATAGTTGATGCTGCCCATCGTTTCACTACTGTGTTCGATCGCCAGATGCTGCAGTTGCCCTTCATTGAATTGCTTGCCGATAGCTCGAATCGGAGCATCGGCGCCGATAGAATCTAAATAATAAATCTTCGCATTCGGCCTTACTGAATCACGTAACACTTCCAACCCGCGTTCTCCAAAACTTCCTTCATCAAGAAACGCAAAAGCAGTCGCTGTTTGACTGTTTTGACTGATCAGTGACAGCAGCGCTAAGATAGAGGACGTATTGCGGGTCAGATTTTGCTCAAATCCTGCCCCGCGGCTTACGCGATTTAATAACAGAAAATAAATACCGACTCCTAAAGCAAAAAGCGCTGTTTGCCATGACAACAAGGGAAATCTCCCTGAGACAAAGTGGATATAAAGCCAGGTACCCAACAACCCAAAAAGAATCATCACTGCTGAAGCAGTCAGAATAAATTGATTTGTTTTGCGCCCTTGCTCCTGCCGATCAAAAAAATGGTAATCGCCAAAATGCTGTGGCGGTGTATCATAATATGTGCAGATGATCCGTTTTGCTTTGGTCAGATCGCCAACATACAAATTGCGTGAGGCGTTTTTTTTCGTGTGATCATACTCGATCACCTGAAGATCTTTGCGAAACGGAATGATATCTGCGATGAGTGCCTTCAAAAATCTTTGTTTGCTTTTATCCGTGGAACGCGATCGGTAGACATACCGATAACGAAAAAGCCAATCACGAAATGTTTCTGTTTGATTCATGGCGAATTCTCCTATTCACAAATTACTGACAAGGAAGGAGGAACTCTATTTTTATAAGATCCTCCGCCTTCCTCTTCAACAGATGACGAACGCGCTCATTGATTACAAATTGAACTGCTTCAACACATCTTTAAGCGTTGATTTCGGTGCAGAAGGTGTTGCTTGAAAATAGATTGATTCCACACCGTACGCTTCGTTCATTTCTTTGAGTTTTTGCGCATCAGCTTGATTTAAATAAACAGATTTCGTTACCAAGAGATCTTTCTCGGGATCTTTTTGGGCGATACCGCCTATGTTCAATTCTTTCATTGGCACGCCGTGTTTGACTAAGTCGTACATCACACTGACGGTTTTAGCGATCAAAATACAGTTGTAATCTTTGAAGTTGTATTCATCCCAGTAAAATTTGGCTTTTTCTGGTGTAACGACGATCGTTTTTTGCCCTGTGCGGCTACCGGCATTTTTGTATAATTCTCGCATGAACTTATCCTTAGCTACTACCTCATCCACTACAAAAATCGAGTTGACTCCGCTTTTTTGTGACAAGGTCATCATGACCTGCCCATGGATCAATCGTTCATCTACTCGTGCTAAATTTACTACACCCATTTTTTCCACTTCCTTTTCTTATAAAATACCGACACCGGCTAAAATAATCAGAATCAAGGTCAGCCATAGTAATGCTTGCGTGACTTTTAATCCTTTCTTTGTATAGAACCAGTAGACGCCCATTACAACTGCTAACGGCAAGATCCCTGGTACAATCTGATCAAGGATATCTTGGATAATAAATTCTCGTCCAGAAATATCAAACTGCAGCGAAGAACTGACTTTGACATAGTTTCCAGCCAGAACCCCCATCATAAACAAACCGAGAACCGACAGTGTTTCAATTGCGGTTTGGACGCCTGTACTCTGCATCAAACCAGTTGCATTGCGCCCCATCGAAAATGCTTGACGGGCGAAAAACATTCCTAGAGAAACTTGATACAGTGCAAAGCAAATGAATGGGAACAACGCACCTAGTGGACTTCCTTGCTGTGCCCAAGGAACAGCAATCGCAATAAAGATATATTGAACGGTTCCTGAGTCGATGGCATCTCCGATTCCTGCTAAAGCACCCATCAAACCAGCTTTCGTGTTGTACATTAGATCATCTTGCATCAAAATCTCTTTTTTCTCATGCTCTTCCTCGGCCCGCTGTTGTTCCATTGATGACATCAGCCCAGTGATGACTCCGCCACCCCAACTCAGCTGGGTATTGAAAAACAGCAGTTGGCGTTTGTAGGCAGCTTTCAGTGCCTCATCGTCTTTGTAAAGTTTGCGCAAAATCGGCATCATGGCGTATAAAAGTGAGGGTGATAAATACCGTTCAAATGAATGCGGGATCTCATTGGCGAAATGCCATCTTAGGTATGCTTTTGTGACATCTTTCTTCGTGATTTCTTCTGGTGCGCCTTGCGCTTTTTGAATTGTTTCGGTCATTACTGCTCCTCCTTATCGATTAGAACCCGTCATCATAGTCATCGTCATCATCAAAGGATGGTGATGCTGTATTCGTTTCTGGGGCTGGGACCAATTTTCCTTTTTGTGACTGAACAAAAATCAACGCGATCAAAATGCCAAAAATCGCATAGGTGACCATGGTAATTTCCAGCGAACTGAAAACTACACTCATGAAATAGGCCAAGAAGAAAAAGACCATATAATCTTTTCGACCGATCACATAGACGGTAGTTGCAATCCCGATCGCTGCCAATCCTCCGCCGACTACTTCTAAAATATGAATAACGACTGTCCCCTCAAGAGCATTGATGACATCAGCAATCAGTGGAGCGCCTAAATAAAGTGCAATAAATACCAGCGGAACAAATAAAATAAATGAAGCCAGCGTTGGGTATAAAATAATTGAACGCGTCATTGCCTTGGCATTAAGATCTTCTACTGCTTTATCCGTATACTTTCCTAAGAAGGTATTGATAAAGAAACGGAACTGATACAAATAACTCCCTAGCAACCCAACAGGAACCGCAACAGCAATCGCTGCTTCTGGTTGCAGATTTCCTAGTAAAGCTACCGGTACGGCAATCGCCGCAGCAATCGAAGGTTCCGCTGGCATGGATCCGCCAGGAGAAAATACCCCCATGTAAATCATTTGTAAAGCGGCAGTAACGATCATGGCTTGAGCCACATTTCCCATCACCAGTCCGACAACTAATCCCGTCATCAATGGTGAAAAACGTAAAGTCAGTGTGGCGCCTCCGCCGAGCCAACGAGACATGACTGCTGCAACCCATAGCGCAATCAGTAAACTTTGTGTAACACTTAATGTATCCATTTTTCCTCCTCCTAAACTTCTTTCAAATAGTTTTCTAAATCAAGAACAGCTTCTTTCAAGCGTTCTTTGGTGATTAAGACTGGAATCAAGTGTACTTTTTCTTTCGAATCTATGAACTGCACCAACTGATCGATGACTTGTGCATCTTCAGGAAAAATACCCATTTGATATAAACTCATTGGTAAGTGCAATTCTTGATAAAAGGGGATCAACTGATCGATGACCGTCCATTTTTCTTCAAGGGCTAATTGATAAAACATCCCATAGGCAACCTTTTCCCCGTGAAGAAAACGATGACTTTCAGGCATATATTTACTGATGGCATCATGCATCGCATGCGCTGCTGCATTGCGGGCATATTTATCGCCTAGCCCGCCTACCATTCCAGCAACTGCAATAACGATCTCCGACAAGTGACAAAAGGCGTCTGTCACTTTCTGCCGCTTCATATCTTCAATCGCTTGTTTCGATTGTGTCAAAATAGCTGTTTCGCATAATTTTGCTGTATAGCCTGCCATTTGCAAGAAGGGCTCATTTTTCAAATGTGGTTGGGCTAAGATGGCTTCCGATTCAATCCACTTTGCCAACGTATCTGCTAAACCGGCGATGAAGTAGGAGACTGGTGCATCGATCACTAACGTCGGATCGGTAATCAAAAAAGCAGCCTGTCTTAAATAGTGTTCCGACTTTCCTTCAGATTCTCCCGACTCTTTATACATGACAGACAAGGGTGTCCATGGTGCACAATTACTGGCCAATGTTGGGATCAGTCCAAAGGGGCGGTTGACTACATGTGCTGCATATCCCACTAAGTCGGCTAACTTCCCGCCGCCAACCCCCAGAATAAAATCGATCGCCAGTTCTTCAACAAGATCAGCAATCAGCCCAGCGCCATAATAGCTGCATTCTCCCGTGTAGCGATGATAAAAAATTTCCAAATGCGCATCTTCTAAAAAGAGTAATTTTGGTTTTGCTTTTTCCCATGAAACCGTTCCATGTACGAGCAGCAGTCGTTTTACTTTGTACTCTTTTAATACTTCCGGCACATAGTCGATCGCGCCTTCATGGTAACGATAAACTTGCGGTCCAACCTTTACTTTTAAATCCGTTAGCACGAGTTTCACTCTCCTTTATACAGCCAAAAACCGACTTTCCGCTTGAACAGCACGGTCTGGCAGCAGCCCCTTAACGATTCGTTCAATATCCGTTACACATTTGTTTCCCATCTCTTCTAAGCATTCCATAGTATAAGCCGATGTATGCGGTGTCATAACTACATTTTCAAAAGCTAAATACGGATGATCTTTATGACCAGGCTCTTCCTCTAAGACATCGGTGGCAAGACCAGCGATTTTCCCGCTTTTTAATCCGCTTACAATTGCCTCTTCATTCAAAAGTGCACCACGGGCACTATTGGAGAGATATACTTGATCTTTCATTTTTGAAATTTCTTCAAAGGAAATCATATGATAATTTTCCTCCGTCAAGTTAGCACATAGACAAATAATATCTGATTTTGCTAGCAGCTCGTCTAGCTCGACTTTTTTTCCGCCATAGCTTTGAATATGCAAAGCGGACTTATATGGATCGTATGCCAAAACCTCGCAGCGGAAACCATTTCTCAATATTTCTACTACACAACTTCCAGTATTGCCGACACCGATCACCCCTACCGTCTTGTTAAATAATGCGCGTCCGACAAAGTTCGCTCGTTTTTCCCATTGATCTTCGCGGACCTTTGTATTCGATTCAACTGTACAGCGCAGAAGCGCCAATAGATTGGTCACATTATTTTCTGCTACTGCATCTCGCTCGACCAAAGCTGGAATGATCGAAACAATCGTTTGGTGGTCCTTCGCTGCTTCTAAATCAATATTGTTATAGCCGATCCCGTGGCGTGTGATCAGTAGCAATTCATCTTTATACTCAAAAAACTCTTTGGTAAAAAATGGGGTAACACTTGCTATAATGATGTTGTATCCCTTAAGCTTTTCTGCTAATTCTTTCCCATTGATTTCGCTATCGAACGTGAAATGACTGACAGTTCCGATTGCTTTCAACCGCTCGATATGCTGCGGAAAGATTTTTCCAAAGCTGCTGGAATTCACTATAGCGATCTTAAACTGTTCCATATTCTTCCTCCTTACTCTTTTGCAACAATCTCGTGACCACCAAAACCATTCCTTAGCGCAGAGACGACTTTTGCTGAGAAACTGTCTTCTTCTTGGGACAAATTTCTCATAAACAAACTCATAGCGATCGTCGGTACAGCAACATTCATCTCCAAAGCCGTTTCCACTGTCCACCTAGCTTCACCAGAAGCTGCAACAACCCCGCGATATTCCTCCAACTTAGGGCTCTCATTAAATTGGGCCGCTGCGATTTCCATCAGCCAGCTGCGAATAACCGATCCATGATTCCATACCTCTGCGACGGAAGCCAAATCAAAGTCATAGGCACTTTGTTCAATCAATTGAAAGCCTTCACCGATGGCTTGCATCATTCCGTATTCGATACCGTTATGGACCATCTTTAGAAAATGACCGCTTCCTGATTCCCCTGCATAAAGGTAGCCTCCTAAAACAGCCACATCTGCAAACAAAGATTCCACCTCTGAAAAAGCGATTTCATTCCCGCCAATCATCAAACATGCATCTTTTCTAGCTCCGGAAACCCCACCAGAAGTCCCACAATCAAAGTAATGCACCTCTTTTTCTTTAAACCAGGCTGCTCGGCGAATCGAATCTTTGTAATTAGAATTTCCGCCTTCAATCACGATGTCTTTCGCTGATACAAGGGGCCATAGTTCTTCAAGAATCCCCTCAGTCACAGTTCCCGCAGGAAGCATCAACCATAAAACCCGTCGGCCGCTAAAAGAATTCGTCAAATTAGCTAGCGTTTGATAGAGTGTAATTCCAGCTTCTTGCGCTGTTTTCTGCGCATGTATCGAAAGATCCAGCCCTTTTACTTGATAACCTTGATCTTTTAAATTGAGGGCCAAGTTCAATCCCATTTTTCCAAGTCCGATAATTCCTATCTCCATGACAGCGCCTCCATTTCATACTTTCATTATACAAAAAAATATTTTTTTGTAAACATAAAAAATAAAAATAATTTTTATTTGCTTTTTTTCTTTAAAAGAGGTAACGTAACAATACAAAGATAATAATGTTCATATAAAGGAGGTAACCGTCTTTGACTGTTTCGATTCGCCTGCAAATAAAAACGCTTTATAAAGACTTAAGTCTCAAAGAACAAGCGATTGCCGACTACATTTTGGAAAATCCTAGTAAAGTCAGCCACAGTTCAATCAGTGATTTATCCAATGAATTAGGCATCGCTGATTCGACCTTTTTTCAATTCACAAAAAAACTCGGTTACAACGGATTTAAAGACTTCAAAATGGCAATGCTGATGCAGGAAAATGATTTTTCTGCCATTTCGATCCATGAAAATATCCAGAAGTCTGATAATGAATTGACTATGGCTCAAAAAGTATTTGATTCCAATATGACCACATTGACTGATACCAAAAATCTTTTGAAAGAAGAAGATTTAAAGCTTGCTGCTGCAATGATCAATCAATCTAAACGACTTTTTTTCTTCGGCGTTGGTGGCTCAGAGATCGTGGCAACCGATGCCTATCACAAATTTTTGCGCTCGCCGATCACTGTTTTTCACAGCAGTGATTATCACATCCAACTGATGGAGGCTTCATTGTTGACGCCAGATGATTGCGGCATTTTTATCTCTCATACTGGAAAATCAAGAGAAACCATTGAACTAGCTCAAGTTGCCAAAAACAATGGTGCCAAAATTATCGTCATTACTAGCCATGCTGCTTCCCCTTTAGCCAAACTCGGCGACGTGGTTTTCATCTCTATTTCCGAAGAAACTGAGTTTCGCTCAGAGGCATTGGCATCCAGAATCGCTCAACTGAGCATCATGGATTCCCTCTATGTCATCTTAATGTTTATTAATCGAGACAAAGCGCAACAATCGATTGCCAAAATTCGACGCTCCATTTCAAAAATCAAAGAACCCTGAGAAGGGAAGAAAAAACTTACATTTTTCTGCGTTTCGCTAATTCTTTTGTGAATCACAGTTGATATGCAAAAAAACTTGTGCGCTTTTTCTGTACTCTTCGTTGGTTTCTTATCAACTTTTTCAGTTCTGAATCTCAAATGCGCTGAGCCTGCCAAAAATCTTGTCCTTTACTCTTGCTAATGTTCGCAAAAAACCACATCACAAAGCTATCCGCTCTGTAATGTGGTTTTTTAAGACTATCTTTTTTAGGTAAATCAATAACGACTAGACACAATCTCTGCTCCAAAGGGCATCAACGCTAAGCGCGCCATTTTCAATGATTGCGCCGCAAATGGAATGCCGATGATCGTGATGGCTAGAATGACTGCACTAGCTAAATGGCCTAAAGCCAGTGGTATACCAGAAAAAATCAACCATAAAATATTTAGAATCACGGACACGCCACCGCCACGGTAAACGATGTCTTTCCCAAATGGTGCGAGTGACAACGTCGCAAACTTAAAACATTGTAGACCAATGGGAATGCCGATGATGGTGATACACCATAAACACCCAGCCAAAAACCATGAGACCGCACCGATCAAGCCGCCAAAGACAAACCAAATCACGTTGCCTAAAAAATTCATCTGATTACCCTCCTTCTTTTTTTAATAAAGACTGCTCCTGTTTTAGCAAAGAAAGCAGAGGACATCGAAAGCACTCAGACGTGCGCTATCGTCTGGTGCTCCTTCCCCTGCGCGCTTCTCTTTTTTCTTAATACAAGCAAAATGTGTTATTTTGTAAAATGCTTATTGCCCAGAATCAACGGTTGATTCGCTGCTATTGTTGGACTCATTTGAGTCATTGCCGAAGACACCGGTGATCGAAGACCAGATGCCACTAAAGAAGCTCTTGATATTTTCCCAAAGTCCCTTAGAGGTTTCTTCGATTTGCTTGCGGGCTTCTGACAGATCCAATTCTTTGATGAAGTCATCGAAGATATTGTTGTCTCGCATGTCGCTCATCAAAGAGGTCAATTCAGAAATTTGATTTTCCGTAACGATTCCTTCCAGTCCGTTGTCTTTCAAGGCTTTTTCTACTGTCTCTTGAATATCGGCTTGGGTTAATTCCGTACCATCTGCGGTTTGAGCAGCCAAATCGGTTTTCGCTTGTTCTTGCGCTGCATTCAAAGCTTCATCGGAATAGCCTTCTTTGTCTTTATTCTCTTCGGTGATCGTAGACAGTACATCCATCTCATCTTGAGCTACGGCTACTCGATTCTGATTGATGACACCGCCTGATTCTTCAACGATTTTGTATACCCCAGCTAAAGCTCCGGAACCGTCGATCGGTACGGCAGAAGCGACCGTTAGCTTCGCATCAGTGATCCCTGCCGTCAGCGCTGCATTTTGGTACTGGGCTGCAGTGATGCGGGTAATGTTATCTGGTGTCGCGATATCGACAGTGATTCCTGCCCCGCTTTCTAGCGTCTGCATTCTGACCGAGCTATAGACCGCCCAATCTGCAGTAAAGCCGCCATCGGGAATGTATTTCATCAAGTCATTACCGTTTGTCGTATAAATCGGTGTCTCGCCTTGGATGCCTAAGCGCTCAAGTGTGTAGTCTTCTTGTGCTTTCGTCAAGGCATTTCCGATCGCCACGGCATTGACTTGCAAACGATCTGAACTGCTGTCAGAAGTACTTGTTTGACTGTCGGTAGTGGCTGTCGTTGCGGTAGAACTGCTTGTTGCAGTGGAACTGCTGGTCGTTGAATTGGTTTCGTCAGCAAAAACTTGTGGTGCTGCTAATAAAACTTGGCTAGATACCAAGAGAGTCGCTAAAATCATCGCTGGTTTTCGAGTCTGTTTTTTCATCACTATATCCTCCAAGTGTTGATCTCTTTTTCAGGGATTTTTCCCTCTTACTGCTGTTATTGTACTATAGGTTTTCTTGCAAAGCCTACGTCTAGGGTCTGAAATGAAGAAAAACTTAGAACTCTGGTGCTATTTAAAAAAGGCGCAATTTGGTATTATCCTTGGTACAGCAATACTTTAGACGCTTTTCTTTTCATCAACTGTTTTTTTAGCAAAACCAACAGCGTAGGATTTCAAACAGCTGCCAGAGTAAACAAAAACCACCGAATCGTTTTGATTTGGTGGTTTTTTGCTGACTTTCTTATCCTAGCAAGATCATTGCGATCGCCGCCAAGGCGTTGTTGAGAAAATGCATGGCGATGGCTGTTTCTAGACGCTTAGTTTTTACATAAATCAACGCCATGATCAGTCCCATAGCACCATAAATCAAAAATTCGACCAGATTGGTGACGGAATGGATGATACTAAAAACTGCTACACTTGAAATGATCCCGACTATTGGGTATTTCTCGAATAAAAGGCCAATAAACCCACCACGAAAAACGATCTCTTCCATAATTGGCGCAGCAACAGCGATCAATAAAAAGATCAAAAGCGGATTTTCGCCTGTAAACAGTTCCCCTAACAATGCATCATTGGCGGTCGCCTCTTGATCGGATATATGCTGCAGATAGAGCGTTCCGCCAACTGCAACGACTCGACCTAAAACAAACCCTCCGACGATCCATAGCCAATTTTTCTTCGTTGACCAGCCAAAGTCAAAGGTGGCAAGCCCTAGCTTCCGAGCCAAATACATCATCAGGCCAATGTTTGCCAAAAGCAAGGCAATCAATCCGTAGCTCATCATCGCAGGAATCCTCGGCTCTCCGGCTTCCAAATAATAGATTTTTACCACACTGAATACGGTCATCCCTACTTGACTAAGTAAGAATAAGCCAATCAAAATAAATAAGTTCTTTACTGCTTTCATGCTCTCCTCCTTTTTTCTCATTGCATTTTGCAGGATTGGGTTACGACAAATCATGACACAGCTCATCACTTGGTTCCCCATATATCCAGAAACAAGCCGCTATCGGCTTGTTTCTAATGATACTGAGTTTCTTCAGTATTTACAACAAATAAAAAATAAAAACAGTTATTTTGCGTATTTTATCCAATAAACCACGTTTTTTCTTTTGCAGCTCTCAAAAAAATATAAGTAATGTTTGAAAAAAGCGCTCTCTTATGCTACACTGATCCTACTTTTGTTTGGCTGACGAACCGCTGCCCCAACCATGTTCGTTTGGACCAACTCGTTGCGAGTATTCGATTTCGAATGCTCTTTTTGTCGCGTTTGTCAAAAGAAAGTGAGTGAATCCAAATGATCCAAGTAGAACACCTCAGCAAGACCTTCCAAGTATCCAAGCGAAAAAGCGGCTTTCGCCAAGCAGCCAAAGCCTTTCTTTCTCGTGAAACCACCACCGTCCATGCATTGCAAGACATCAGCTTTACCATCAATGAGGGCGAAATGGTTGGCTATATCGGGCCTAATGGTGCTGGAAAAAGTACCACCATCAAAATCATGTGTGGGATTTTGACCCCTGATCAAGGCGTTTGTCACATCAATGGTCGTACCCCTTGGCAAGAACGTATCCAACATGTCAAAGACATCGGCGTCGTCTTCGGTCAGCGCAGTCAACTCTGGTGGGATGTCCCCGTCAATGACAGCTTTGATTTGATCCGTGATATCTACAAAGTCGACGCTGCTAGTTATCAGCGCAACCTAGAAGAATTAGTCACCTTACTAGATTTAGGTGAGATCTTAAAAACCCCGGCTCGTTCCTTGAGTCTCGGTCAGCGTATGCGCTGTGAGATCGCCGCCTCCTTACTCCATGACCCCAAAATCTTATTTCTTGATGAACCCACCATCGGTTTAGATGCTGTATCAAAAATTGCTGTGCGTCAGTTCATCAAAAAAAGAAACCAAGAAAAAGGCACCACAGTTATCCTGACGACCCACGATATGCAAGACATCGAGGCGCTGACACAACGAATTCTGTTGATCGGCAAAGGGCAAATTTTGCTGGATGGTCGCCTTGATGAACTAAAGCATCGTTTTTCTGATGTCAAAACGCTGGAGATCGACTATCAAGGGAAGGAGCCCCATCTGCCAGAAAATGTCCAGCTGCTTCAAAAAGACGTTGGTCGCCTGGTTCTGAAGCTTAATCCCAAAGAAGTGTCAGTCGCTCAGCTGCTCAGTCTGCTCAGCAATCAAGTCGAGATCACCGATTTGGCCGTTGCCAGTATCACCGCCGAAGAAATGGTCGCCAAGCTGTATCAGGAGTATCAAATATGAGGAAGTATCAGGCATTTTTCCGCATTCGCTTTATCAATACCTTGCAATACCGCTCGGCGGCGATTGCCGGGATGGCTACACAACTAGCTTGGGGCTTGATGGAGATTCTGGCATTCCACGCCTTTTACCAAGCAGATCCTAGTACCTTTCCCATGACCTTTCAACAAACCGTCTCCTATGTTTGGCTCCAGCAAGCCTTCTTATCCTTGTTTATGTTGTGGTTCTTTGAGGCAGAAATTTTCGATACCATCACCAAAGGGTCGATCGCCTACGAACTTGTGCGGCCGATGGATCTATACAATCGCTGGTTTTGCCAATCGGCTGCCAATCGCTTAGCAAAAGCCCTCTTGCGTTGCGGACCAATTTTTGTGATTGCCTTTTTACTACCAGCCCCTTATCGCTTGATTCTGCCAACAAACGTCGCTGCCCTGTTCTTGTTTCTTTTGTCGATGGTGCTGAGTTTAGGTGTAGTGATCGCTATGTCGCAGCTGGTCTACATCTCAACTTTTTATACATTATCCTCCATCGGGGTGCGGATCGTCATCAGCTCCATCGGTGAATTTTTAGCTGGCGGGGTCATTCCTCTGCCTTTCTTTCCGCAGCCTTTTCGCCAATTCGTGGAACTATTGCCTTTTGCTTCCATGCAAAACGTCCCGCTGCGAATTTACAATGGGGATCTGACTGGCTTTGCGCTGGTTTCCGCATTGCTCTTACAAGCCTTTTGGCTCGTACTTTTGATCGTGATCGGAAAAATTTGGCTGCAGCAGGCACTCAAGCGTGTCGTTGTGCAAGGAGGTTAAGGAATATGGTTTATTGGCATTATTTTTGTATTCATATCAAAAGTCAGATGCAGTATAAAGTTTCCTTTATGTTAACTGCTTTGGGACAATTTCTAGGTTCCTTTACTGCTTTTTTAGGCATTTGGTTTATGTTTACGCGGTTTCATCAAGTGGATGGCTTTACCTTTGAGGAAGTCCTGCTTTCCTTTGCGACGGTTTTGTTTGCCTTTTCGATTGCGGAATGCTTCTTTCGCGGGTTCGATCTTTTTCCACAAATGATCAGTAATGGCGAGTTCGATCGGGCACTCGTGCGTCCCCGCTCCTTGATCTTTCAAGTCTTAGCTTCCAAAATGGAGTTCTCGCGTCTCGGTCGTTTTATTCAAGCCTTGCTGTTGTTTGCGTATGCGATTCCCAATAGTGGAATTGCTTGGCATTTTGGAAATGTCCTGACTCTTTTTCTAATGATCGTCTGCGGCGCCCTCTTTTTCGCCCTATTGTTCTTAGTGTATGCTGCCATTTCCTTCTTTACGATCCAAGGACTTGAATTTATGAATATTTTTACCGATGGTGCCCGCGAGTTTGGTCGCTACCCATTTAGTATCTACGGAAAACACGTCTTGCGTTTGTTGACCTACGTCGTGCCGATGGCTTGGTTTCAGTATTATCCGTTTTTGTATGTCATTGGTCGCGTAACTAATCCTTGGTGGATCTTATCACCCTTGGTTTGTCTACTCTTTGCCTTTCCCGCCTTCTTCTTTTGGCGAGTAGGTTTGAAGAATTATATTTCAACGGGTTCATAAGCCTCTCCCTTATTAAGCATCTTGCGGGAAAAGAGCGTCACTTTATGGGTGATGCTCTTTTTTTACTTTCCAATAGTTGTGAAATTGCTTCGCTTTTTTGATTGCATAACTACACCTGTCTTATGCAGTAAATAATTATTGTTTTAAAGACAAAAACTGGCTAGGAAAAGCCGCCAATCTCTGGTAAGATAAATAAAAACGTAAAAGAGGACCAGTTATGGAATATTTAGCGATTTTACTTGTTTTCTTTCTATTGAATGTAGTGATACTTGTACTTGGATTGAAGAAGAAACGAATCATGCTGCTTTTTCTGTCACTCTCTGGTTTATTGTTGGTTTGCTTGATTGCCATATCTTACGTTTTCTTCTATTCAAATACACTTTAAGTCGTCAAAAACACGGGAAGCTGGCTACGAACCTACCGAAACAACCGGGGCTGTTTTAGTCATTACACCCGACGTATAGGACATATTTGTTAAAATTAATTTGAGAAAAAAAATGACTGTGACATAAGTCGCGAAAAAAGCGTAATGAATAACGGATATCCGTTCATTCATTACGCTTTTCTCTTGTTCTTTTTTCATGATGAATAATTAAACGAGCTATACTCTCCACATGTTTCACAGATATAGTAATAGTTGCGTTTCTTCTTATTGTAAAGTTTCAACTTCTTCCCATTTTTACAACTCTTGCATTCTTCTAATTCAGTCAAGGTTTTATAATAAAATAACTCACTGATCATTTCTGGATAAAAATGCGCAAGCAGCTCAATCAGCTTTTTTCTGTCAACCAACAGTAGATTCTCACCGGCTATTTCTAATGCTTGATCTGTAAAAAAATGTGTAGTGATGAAAAGCCCATTGGGAAACCCTTTGTCTGGAAAAATCCCTTTAAATGCGGCAACAAGTGGCTTACTGATCCGCTCCGTTGTCTTTTGCGGATTCCAAGCTTTACATTGGACCGCTATTGCCTTTTTATTATTAGAAAAAGCATACACATCAATACCACCATCTTTGTAACCATCGATGTTTTGGACGGTATATCCCATCTTTTGTAAAATACATTCAGCAATATAATTCAAATCCTCCGATTTACAGGTTTCTAATTGAGCCACAATCTTTTTCAATTTTTTCGGGTATGTACGTTCATTAAAGTTGCTTAGTTCTGGTAAATTAATAACTTCCTTCTTTTTCTTAAATGAAAACATGTCTCTTCCTTTCTTGATTGTTTTGGATGTGATTAGTTAAAGCTTAGCTAGTAAGTGGTCTTTAATTATGTAGAATAAAACTGGTTCTTAAGAGAGGAAAAATCTACTTTTCTCAAAAAATCGTTTGATTTCGGCGAAATAAGTCAAAATAAGAAACTTATATAGGGATATTATTAATTTAATGATAATTTTATTTAAGCTAAAAGTCAATTGAAGCTTGAATATTCAATAACAATCGAAGGTTAAATCAAATCACTCTTGATCACTGCTTCATTTAAGAAAATTTTTAGATAGGATTCGTTATAGTGCTAATTTCCACATTCTTGTCTTACTGATCTATTGAGTCCTCTTACTTTACTTGTAACAGATTCTGAATGGTTTCTTTCATTTTAGCAGTTGAGTGTCTATTACCTATAAAAATAAAAAAAGGTTTCCCTCGTAAAAGGGAAACCTCAGAAATGTTGCCGAAACAACATTTGCAGTTATTTGTCTTATTCTGCAGCGTTTGTGTCTTTGAGACCCGTATTTCATATCTTTGAATTTATTAATAAGGTCTAGTATTTCTCAATTAGCTTAAATTCAGTTTTTTTAGTATTGTCATATACTCTATAATTTCTCTTGATTTCTTTTCGGGGTAGTCAAGGGGTAGTCAATCCGCCAGCATGAAACGAAACAACATACATAGTTTTCAAAGTCTGTGTTAGGCTTTTTTACTTTAATAATTTTTTCTGTTCGCTTTACAAAACGAACGTTTGTTCTTATAATTCTTGCAAGGAGTGATTGATATGCAAATACCATTAGCGCACCAGCGGACATATGCCTTTGAGCGTTACTATTATGAATTCGTCGAACGCATGGGTCCAGCTCAATTATTGTACGATCAATTTGTTAGAACCATGGAGAACTTCGGCAAACCCTACTTTACCGTGCCATCAAGCTATAGTGGATATCCTAAAGAATTAGCTTATGTATTTAAGAAAGACGGCGACAACTATCTCTTTGATCATGTTAGGACACAAGACAAGATTCTACGAAAATACGATCCTAGCATAAAATATAAGCCCGGCGGCAACTGATATGAATGTAATCAGTCAATATGAGCAGGGCTATTTATCTCTTTCTGAGTTTATTAATGAATTTCCGAACTCGATTTCTGAATCTCAGGAGTGCTTATTTGGAACTCGCTGTGTAGAGTTTTATGTTGCCGTCACATTAGTCAAAACTGATTGTCATTATTATGTGCAAAAATACGGAGGCGATCAATGTGAAATCATTGAAAGGTGTAGTTTCGAAGATACGAGTGTTGAAGATGAGCAAGACCCCTTTGGTGCGGTTCTCGCTTGATGGAGTGAACTGTTTAATTGCAGCGCATAGTTTAAACTTTCTAGCCGATGTGGATGAGGGAATGCAAATTGTGGTTGCTGGTGAGTATAATGGTAGAAATCAATTCATATCATAGTCCGGAATTATTCGGTGATTGGTAAGACGAAGATTATGATTGAATTTGAAGCAATGAAAAAAGACCTTAGCTTTCGCTAGGATCTTTTTTTGCTACATTTCCAAAACATTTAGCACATATCATTGTCTCTTTGTATTGATAATTATCATTATCGTCTTTATCATAATAATCATACTCGATAACAGCAACCTCTTTATTACACAAGTCACAATTAGTATCGTAGCCTTTTTCTTTATAACTTTCTATTGCCATAAGATTTACTTCACTCGGATATACATCGCAATGACAGGTTTGAGAATCCAAGTCATAGTCTGTCATTCTAAATCCTGGTTGACCATTTCTTGTTTTAGAAATCTCAAAAAAACCATCCGAACAAATTGGACATTTGTAAGACATAAAAAACCTCCTTTTTGAAAAGGTTATCATAAGAATAAGTCTTGGTAAACAGAAGAAGCACTATAGTTTTATAAACGTAACTAGCGTTCTCTTTCTGTTCGTATGCGTAAAATATTATACTCTTATTGTCAGCATTACAGCACTCATTGAGAGGAGCGTTATTATGGAAGAGAAAAGCAAAAAATGGATCTTAAGTTTAACTGGACTCTTTGGTGGTCTTGTTCTATCGTGGATCGGTAATTACATATACACCGCAACAAATATGGAAGGTGGATTTGATTCAATTTTTACATCTATAGGATTATTTTTTTCAAACTATCCATATTCTTATGCAGTACGAGTTAACGAATTGCCGTTCTTTGTGCGGTATGGTTCCGCCATTGGAGCAGCAATAATAGGTAGTTTATCAAATATTATAGTGAGTCTTTTAAAAAGTAAATTTAGAGATTTCTGGGTGTATTTTGCTCTCAGTTTTTATTTTTTAATAGGTCTAGGATTTATCCTTTACAGTGTCCCGATAAGTTCACAATATGAACGGGTATCAAAAGAAAGAAATAATATAGAAATTATAAAACCTGTTATATCGGAATCCGAATACAACCTATTGGTATCAGAATATTATCAAATAAAAAACAAAGACAATTTTGAAGATTTAAGAAACAAAATAAAAAGAACTGCAGAGGATAATGATTTGTCATTACAATGATCTCACTATATAAAGCCCAATCCAAAATATAAAAAGGTATAGAATTATAAAAAAGATAAATCTTAATATCTGTTTTGCCCATTTGAACATATAAAATACCTCCCTAACTATCTTATGTATAAGCCCGCCGAAGCGGGCTATTAATTTAAAAAAACCACTCCCATTACGGAGTGGCATTTTTGTGATTTGGATATAATAAACGATTAACTTGAAACGTCATTTTTGAACATCAGTTTCATTAGATCCATCCAGAAATCCCCTCAAGCTTATACTTGCGATAACTAGTACCTGTACCAACATTCACTGGTGCAATATCGATTGTATCGACTTTTTTTACACTTTTTGATTTCTGAGCAGATGTCAATAGCGTTCCCTCTACTGTTCTCTGTGCTGCTGCTTTAAATTTAACAATTTCACCATTAGAAATATAGGTAGTTGTTGGAGACCACTTCTCCAGATCACGTTCTAAGGTCCAGTGATTAATAATTGTAGGTGTTTGAACTTGTTTTACAAATACTAAGTTATGCTCACCATTTCGACCGGTGTCGTCATACTTAACACCCGTTACTTTTCCAGCAAGTTTCTTGTCGTTATCACTAATTAAGTCACCATTAAAGTAATGAGTAGCATTGTTTTTGATATAAACAACGTCATCTACTTTGTACTTAAATGGAGGATTAGCGCCCTTTAATCGGTAAAAGTATACTGGCAATCCACTATAATCTCCCATCCAATTTGTAGCTGGCGTCGTTACGATTCCATTTTTCCCGCCTCCTAAGGTACAATGAATAATATTTGTACTATCAACAAAAACCCCAGTGTGTCCATCCGAACCGCCAGAGTTTCCCTTGTACCCTGCAACAAAAATATCCCCCCGTTTCACTTCAGAACGAGTAATCGAAGTAAGCAATTTGCCTTCTAGCGCAAAAAGTGAATCTGTATTTCCAATCCCTGTACCCGAAGGTAAGAAACCTCCTGCAATCAATGAGAAATACACAGCCGAACTACAGTCATAACTATTTGGTCCTAAACGTGAATTCATTGAATAAGTTACTTTACCTTCTCGATCCTTAAACCATTTGATCATATTTTCAATACTAGCCATTTTTAATTTCCCTCTCTTTTTAACCATGCGTCCATGGTGAACGTACGTCCTTAATTAAAGAATAAACCATGATAGGTATTGAAAGAGGTCAAACCGATAACCATCCTAATCTTTTTGCGATTTCATTAATAAATTCAGCATCTCTTCTCTTTATAGTAGATTCGCTTAGAAAAGTTTCCGCAGATACAACCGCTATACATTTCTTAGAATGGCCGTTGTAATACTTCACGAAAAATATATCTCTAACATCAAGTGTTGAATCTTCTAGAACACCATTGACCACTCTTAAAAAGGATTTATAAAACAAAATTTGATTCATTGTCCAACTTGGATTTTCTTCACCTAATGGGTATTCCATATAAGGATTTCTATCTGTTGCAATAATGTCTGAGAACTCTTTAAACGTTTTTTCGATCTTTTTATATTGCCATAGTATACTGCGAATGTGTGCTCTGGTTTCATTAGTCATTCTGACAACTCCTATCAATGGTTTTCAATTATTTACGAAATAGTTTTAAGGTAATTTGTTGGTATTCAATGCTTTTTGCAAGGCAGATACCATGCTCGAAACAGGACTAATAATACCGTCTGGCGTAGTACCCAATCGTTTTTGAAATGCTTTGATTGTCGCTTGTCCCATTAGACCATCTACTGTTACGCCCAAATACTTTTGCAATGCCACAACAACATTTGATCCAATCAAAGAATTATCGAATTCAGCAGCATAAATGTTCTGATTAAATTTTTGCTTGTATTGGTGGCTTATAATGCCATCTTTACCCGCAGTATCAAAGTATTCTTGCAAGCGTCTCGCCGTAGCATTGCCGAATTGCCCATCGATTGCTAATTGAATCATCTGTGGATTGTTTTCGGTAGGTTTAACATCACCAGATGCAACAATTCGATAAAAATGATGCGTTAACCGGGTACTCATGTATGAATCATGACTATCTGTATGGATTCCATTCCAATAATACGAACAATGAATGAAACTCTTATTGCTTAGGAAAATACCTGTATGTCCCCCTGATCCGTTGGATTGACCAGGAGTACCAGCAACAAAAATATCTCCACGTTTCACTTCTGATCGACTGATTTTTTTCAGTTTAGTACCTGACATTGCAAACAATGTTTCAGTGTTACCCATCGATCCACTAGGCAGAAATCCACCAGCGATCATGGAAAAGAATACTGCAGAAGAACAGTCGTAGCTTTTGGGTCCTAAGCGACTTGTCATTGAGTAGGTTACTTTGCCTTCACGATCAGTCATCCATTTAATCATTTGTTCAATGTTCATGTTGATCATCCTTTCAAATTAAAAAGAGTAGCTAACAGCTACTCCTTCTTGTCGGTAAACTCTTGTCCGTCCCCATAATCAGGTTTCTGTTCATCTTGATACTGGCTGCTAGCGATATTTAAGAACACACCAGCTAATGTTGCAGCAGCCGTAATCGTTCCAACAATAATTTCTGTCGAGAATCCATATAAACCACCTAGAGTTACGATAAACGCCGTGATACCTGGCACCCCAACGGTTAAAACTTTTTTTGCTAAATCGTACTGTTTATTTGTTAACTTCATGATATTTCCTCCTAATGTTCATCGATTTCTTTTTGTTGTAAAATCCCTTCATCACGTACACTTAAATTAGATACCTTGGCACGTAATGTATCGCCAGTTCCATTTCCACCGAGATTCTTGTATGCTTCAAACAAATAATCAAAGTTGTTCAGCTCCCCAACAGTGATATACCCACGCTTAATGTACTCATCTGCTTTGTTCCATATTTGATTGTGAAGTGATGCCTTCTCGGCTTTAACGATTTTCTGGCTTCTGACTTCAGCCATCTCCTGATAATCCTCTACATTTTTAAGGCGTTTATCTTGTTCCGTATTTGCCGTTTCTAAGGCGGTGATTGTTTGTTCCCTAAGATCGTTCTCAGCCCTTTTGGCTTTAACTAACTTAGTGACCCATGTTCCCACCCTCCACAGAGTAGCCAATAAACCACTTCCAAAAGCGGCTGCCCAAAAACTATTGATTTCCAAAAACTCTTTCATTTTAATTTCCCCCAACTGAACATATGCCACCTGCTTTCTACTAAAATAAAAGAGCAACCTATTCTGGCTGCTCTTTCGTCAACATATTAACAATCTTATTTTCTGCAACTACTAAAACTTCACTTAAATCAAGTGTATCTGCTGAAATAATTAATTGTCCCGTAATTGATTCGTTATTCTTATTTTGACTATCAACTGAAACATAATACTTAGTAATCTTCCCGTCTTGATCATACTCGGGTGTAATGCTTGTCCATCGCATGAATATTCCTCCGTTTCTATGGTATGTCGTATGTTAAAGCAGATATATCAACGTATTGAGAATTTCCAACAACCTTAATTTGTATAGAATTCCCGATACTTGGCTGCGCTGTCCCCAACATAGCGACACGAACTGTTTGCAATTCTGTTGCGTCTCCTGCAGCTAGCTTAAATGTGTTTCCGGTCGGCCTTATAGAAGCTGGAACGGTGCCTATCCCAAAAGGATAGGTTGTCCCTGTCATAGCACCACTTGTTCGCTCAACCTGCCCTCTGAAGGTAATTGTTCTCTTTCCCTTCATGTTATATGAGATCTGATACTGGCAGGGATTATTTTCAGAAGTCCTGAAACCAGCCGCATAAGACAAGTTAATCCATGGTGTATCAGTTAGTTGTCTCGCATGTATCATTCCAGAAAAGCCATTTGCTCTATCATTTAAAGTCAACGTATCAAAAGAAAGTGAAGCAGATGCGATCAACTCATTTTGATCTCCTGCAGCTGACCCGCTATACCTAGCCATTGATAATAATTGATGACTAAGAATCTGTTCGTAGGATTGTGTCACAACTCCTGACGAATTTCTTATAACGCCAGAGTTATTGATCTCCGCATCTTTTATTGATAAGGTACCTATAGCGGTTGTATTATCGTTATACGTTCGAGAATAATCGTTGTAAATTTCACCTATACGAGAAACAATGGCCGCCAAATTTTCAACGGAAATATTTGCAGCAATAAATACATAGATCTCCCAAGCAGATCCGTTCCAACGGTAAGTCCCATTAAGTAAGTAGCCATTATTTGTTCCGGTGTTTCTCCAAAGCATACCAACATATGGCGATGTAGGGACAGTACTCTGAGCGACAAGACCGGTCGGGTCACCTTTCTGCCCTTGCTTAGATACCGTATAGCTCTCATTAGTATTACCATTAGTGTACGTTAGCCTTGTCCTAGTCCATAAATACTGACCTTCTGGCACTGCGGGAATAGCTGCTGTCCAACCAGATGTAGGAACAGTTGTACTGGATGTTGAGGCAACATAATTGATAGAGGTAGCTGAAATACCATTCCCTGTTGCACCAGTTTCTCCCGATTTGCTCACTGAATATCCGGTTTTGGAAGTGCTATCTGAAAACGTCCAGATAGTTCTTGTCCATAGAAACTGACCCGCAGGAACTGTTGGGATAGCTGAGAGCCAATTTCCCGTAGGGGTTGTTGTACCACTCGATCCTACTTGATAAGTAATGTCAGTTGAGATAACCCCCTTACCAGCAGAGCCTTGCTTAGATTTGGTCACAATGATTTGCTTCTGGATGGTGACACCGTTTCTAACTGCTCGAAAAATCGCCATCCCCATATCTGCACTCGCCGCAGTGACTGTATACACACCTGTCGATGCATTTATGTTCGCCGTTATACCCGATTGGGAAACAAGTGAATAAGCAACACCTGTGGTCTGTTGGGTTTGACCCAAGAATGTGATAAATGTGCCATTTGCAGCACTAAAATCTGTGACTGTCCCTGCTGAGTTTGCTGGTAATACAATTGCTTCGTTAGTCAAATAACCGGAAAACACTTCTTGTGCATTTGCTCCGGGAGGACCCGTTGGACCAATTCCACCGGTAGGCCCTTGTGGTCCCATGAATGGTGTCCATGGTTTGTAATCGTCAGGATTATCAGACCCAATTTGATTCGTATCTGAATAGAATCCCTCGTATTTTGGATAGGCATTTTCATAGTCTACTGAAGGCGGTGTTGTGAAGATAGTTGCGGTATCACTTTCTTCTAGTTTGACAATTCTATACGCAATTTTCGTAGCTCTCTGTTCATTTCTCAATCTCCAAGCAAAATATTTCCGCAGATTTACAATATCCGTGGTTTTAATCGTATACGTTAAAACCACTCTTGAGTTCATAGGGATATTATTTTGCCTCCAAGTAGGAAAATCCCATGTATAATTTTTATTTTCCCCCAATCCAATATGCAAGTTGATCGGAACGCTATCTTCAACTAACTTTTTAACTTCAATTGAGAAAGTATATGTTTTACCCGGAACCATCTCTACTTCAGTGCCAAATTGAGTGAAATATGAACTTGATGGCATATCTAGTTCTGTCCAATTTGAGCTACCGTTTAACAAATTTTCATTCGGATATTCCTTAGTAAAGGTACCGTTCGCCATCATCCAAGCACGATGGGGAAAATACGTCAATCCATCTTGTCCGTCCTGACCGTCTTCTCCGTCCTTTCCATCTTGTCCATCTTCTCCATCATCACCTTTTGACAGACTCCATGTGTAAACACTTGGATCACTCGGCTGCTGATTCACTAAACTAACCGTTAAACCAGTATATTTCTTCCCTTGAGGATTCAGACTAAAACCAGTCCCTTTTTCATCATCTGCATAAGCATAGAAGATGAAGTTGCTTACTCCATCTTTTCCTTTAAGCTTGTCTGCCATTGCTTGAATTTGTTCAGCGATTCCACTATCACGAATCAGATAATCTCCTAAAGTAATTTCAAAAGTGTCGTTACTCCTACTACGATCCGTTTTAAGAATACGTCCTTCTAGGTAAAGTTCATCTTTATCGTTGACGATCGAAACATAATCACCAGCTTTTAAGGTACGTGGAGCATCAATAACATCGACCTCATAATTTACCTCTGGATAGCCTGTCTTCTTTAACTGAAGAATGGTTTCGTTGGCCAAAGCATTCTGTGTTGTTGCTTCGCTGTTATAGATACCTGTGTAGTATCCCTCGTCTTCGCCTTGTTCGTAGGGATTAAGATAGCGGCTGTACTTAGCATTTGATTCGGTATCTTTCAAAATATTTCCACTCAGAACAAATCTTGCTTTGCCGGTCTCAGGATTAATTTCTTTTTGTGCGGTGGTCAGAGAGTAGCCGTTTAAAGTTATTGGATTTTCTTTTCCCTCAGGTGTTGCACCGTAACATCGATAAGCGTTAAACATGTTTGCTCGACTGCGCTTCATCCGGATATTTTTCACTTCACGATTCATCCGAAGCTCAATACCTGTATCATTTCCTCGTTTCTTTAGGATATCAATATACTTGTGTTTTAACTCAAGTGTGTTTTCATCAATATCAAAGCGAAATTGTAATTCTGCGTTGTCAAATTGCGTAAAAATAGACTGCAGTCTATTTAACCCGGTCGCTTCTCCATCCCACTCCAATGTTCGAGTCAGATTAGGAATCTCATTAATTCCGATTTCAAAGCCCGAATCTGCTGCTGCTCGTTCGATATAATAAACGATCGGTTTAGCACTACCTGGCGATCCCCACGCTGGGAGCATCTCATTAATTAGATCCATACCCGCATCTTCACCGTAAAAGTAGTGGAACATTGCTTCTTCATCTGATTCATCATCAATGACAGACCATAGTCTTCCATGGCCTTCTTGATCAGTAGTGACAAAATACGTTGCTTCCTGACCATATGCTCGCACAATATTTCGATTTTCTTCGTCAAATCCCACATAGACTTCAAAAGTCGAAGTGCCAGTTTCGACATCTTCGACTTCGTGATCATCATAGTAAGTAACTCCTTTAGGCAGTTTTGCTGAAGCTTTTCCAAGAGGGTTCCAGAAACGATCGAAAAAAAAGATAATCATAAGTAAGCCTCCTGATTGTAAAGTTTAAAACTTGGCGCTTGTGCCCAAGAGGAATAAATACACTCGATTTGATTGATCCCAGGTTCTAAAAAGAATTCTTCCCAGTCATTCCCTAAACTGCCCAAGCCTTTTTGCTCGATTCCGTTTAGTGTGACAATTCCCGTACTACAATCTGCTCGCAGAACATCAGCTTCCCCAAAAAGATTCTTCACATCTCGAACCTTCTCAACTTTATCTTTTCGAAATGTGGAATGAGTGAGTTTCATATGTGATAACGGTGTGCCATTTACAGGAACTCCCATATAATAAACAACATCAGTCACTTCAACGTCCTTCAATTCATCTAATCGAATGGAATGGATAAAGCCGCCGTTGGCGACTCCCCCAACATGAAATCTCAATAAGTTCCCTTCTTTTACAATCGAAAACTCTCTGCCTTTCTTTGTATAGAAATTCCATGCAGTCGGTTGAAAGGACCATTCTTTCCAATTGCCTTTTACATTGATTCGGATTTTCGCATTATTATTTGAAGAAGAAAGTTTGTAAAATACGACTGAGCAGATCGCTTTTCCTGAAGCATCACGCAGTTCCACAATGTAGATACCTGTTTGCCGAATATTTCCAGTTTCAAACCACACACCATGGCGAGACTCAAAATCTTTTGCCCCGACATGTCCTTGTGAATCAGGCGACACCTTACGACCATACGTGATCCCTTTGAAGCCTTGTGTGCCAGTTCCGTAAGAATCCGGCGTTACAAATCCGTAGCCGCCATCTGATCCAAACTTCCTAGTGCCGTTAGCATTTAGTTTTTCCGTTCCATTCCACAAACCGTCAAACTGGTATCCATTTGTTTTCCATCCCCGGCTTGCTTCAGCAGAAGCAATCATGACCGTATCCCAAATGACACGATCTGATTCAGTGTAACCAACTCCATCAGCTTCATCGGGATTACCAAATTGCAAGATTTTACCTCTATTGTTGATAAAAGCAACCACGCCATTGTCTCCTGGCATCGTTGCTTCTAAGATTGGATATGATTTGTATGTCCCTTTATTATTGACGGTGAATGTATCTGATTGAGTGGTATAGATATCAGTCTTTGTAGCATGTGCGATTCCTTCTGGCACATAAAATGAAAGACTAATCCTTGCTTGATTCTTATCATCCATTTCTCTGACAAACGATGATGAGCCATCAATAATAGCATTCCAATAACGATCTTTAAAAATTGAAATTTGCAACTGTTGGGGTGTTTCCTGATTCAGAATCAGGGATAGAGCATCACGATCAGCAATATAATCTTCGGAAGCCATCAGGAAGCTAAGAGGGATAGATTTCCCTTGATTTCGTTTGTACTTAAATTTTTTACCATCATTTTTGGTTTGATCCTCATAGACATTCTCAACGTCCGGAAGTATGCCCCAATCAGGAGCTTCATCTAAGTCCATTTTTTCTGTTAAATTTGATCCACTATAGATTATAGTTACATCTGATATCAACCTCTTATCCCCCTTCCTCTGCTTTGTGTTCGTTCTCTTCGATTAGACTCCTCTATAATCACATCGCCTAAAACTCTACGATTCAGTTCAAATTTCACGTTTCGGAGATCCTTTCCAAAGGAAGACATTATGGCAATCAATTGATCAAGTTTGTCCGAATAGTCTTGCGTATTAACAATCGTAGTTGATGTTGGCTCTACAGATGGACTCATACTTCTCAAGTTCCGAACCAATGAGGAATCTTCCGGAATACCCACGCCGTCAGCATACTTTGGAATGCCCAAGCGCCGCATGATCGATTTGGTGATACTAGCTCGAGCAACTTTCGTTCCTGCAGGAGCATTGGGAATATACACATTTCGACCTTGAGGTATAAATGGAGCCTGACCAGGAAACTGAACCAACTCTTTGTATAATGGTCCTGATTGATCATTTACGATCATATCTCCACCCGGGTGGTAATTTGTTCCTTTGGCATTTGGAATAGCTGTTTGTCCTGTTCTTCTCCCACGATACTCAACATCGATTACCACATTTTTGCTATATACTTGAGCAATTTCACTCTTCGCTCTTAGTACTTCAGAATAATCTGCTGTTGCATGTAAATGTTTCGCACCAACGCCAGTAGCATTGTAATCATTGATTTTGCTCTTAGAGTTTGCCAATATGCTATTTACATTTGTATTGTCTCCCAATAATCTTTTCAGCTCTGGAGAAACACTGTTATATGTTTCTAGCATTTTCTTAGATTGACTAACCGTTAAGGTTGCTGGATCTTCTGCTATCAATCTTTTAACTTCTGGATCTAGTGCGTTATACTCGTTTAATGAGGTTTTCGAAAAGCTTAATGCATTTAAGAGATCATAATTTTCAGCATTCAAATTTTTAATCTTGGGTTGAAATTGCTCCCACATCCCCAAATTAAGCATTGTTTCTGCCATGACTTCAGGAGTATTAGAGTAAAGGAATGCTTTTTTCTCATCAAATGACATCTCTGCCCATTTTCCCGAGTCTTCTAATGCTTTGTACATTGTTATCGAAAATTCGTCCTGTAGTATGGCTTTTTTATCAGACCAAGCCATACCGCCCCACCAACCATTAGCAATTGCAGCTTCACCGATAACGTCTTTTGCATTACTATCTAAGTCGGCATCATGGACTACTAGCTTCAAATTATTCCACGTTATAGAATCTTTAGTAGCTTCTGTAACGACCTCTGCAACATTGGATTTAACTTCTCCAGTCTTTTCATCAAAAACTAAATCATTCCAAGTTTGAGCTGCTTTCTTTCCAGCCTTACTTGATTCTGATGCAGTCCAAGAGATTTTTTCCGCATTCTTTTCTGCATTTGATGCCAATTCTCTTGATAAGTCAGAAGCGCTCTTTAGGATTTTTTCGTTTTCTGCAATTGCACTATCAGCATAATCACCCATACTTGAAATTAGTTGACCGTTTGCAAGAGAGACCTCATTTTGTAATTCAGGATATTTTTTAAGAATCGTTTCCATTTGAGAATCAAAACCTTTTACAGTCGTTGAATTTATCTCATCCCAAGCCGCCAGAAATTTCTTAGCGAACTCACCATCTAAGTTGTATCCCAAATCTTGTAGGTACTTTTCTTTTTCTTGTCTACTTAAAGTTGCATTTTGCTGGGCTATCTGCCTTTGCTTACCTAAAGATTGCAACCACAATTTCGCTTCTTCCTCTGTTGCATTTGCTACATCTGCGTTCATGGCTGCAAGTATTTTTTTCTTCTCGTTTGCAGAAACATCTAAAGTTTCAACATATGCTTGAGTTGTATTTTTCGCCAGATCTTGAATAATTTTTGCTTCAGATACACTAATCTCTCGATTGCTATTACTAGCTGCTTTCTTTATCTCTGTGATTCTTGCGGTATTCTCTTGAACTGTTTGTAATGCAGATTCCGCCTTAACTTTTTCGTCTTCTACCATTTCACTGACAGAAGAATTAACAGATTCAGGAAGTTCTTTTATTAATTTATCCAAGCCCTCGACTTTCTTCACAAGGCTGTCTTCAATGGTCTGACCTATTTTCTCAAAATTTGAGATCATAGAGTCAGAGTTAGTGGCAAATCCATCTGCCATTAAACCGAATTGCCCTGATGCTTTTTGCGTATTATCCTGCACTTTTGTTAAGGTACCATCAACTGCTTCTCCAACATCAGTTCCCCATCGTTGAACACGTTGACTAGAATTCCAAGCTTCTTCACCGAATAATTTCCATGCACCATACCCGACTGCAAGCGCACCACCAACACCAACGATACCAAGAATAAGCGGACCTAATGGACCGAGCGCAGCCGACATGGCTCCTATGCCTCCAGATCCTGCCGCCCCACTGGCTGCAGCTCCAAATTGTGTCATGGTGCCTGACCCACTTGCTAAAGTTTTTAGAAAGTCATTGGCGGAAATATCTCCATCAATAAATGATTTTTTAACCTCATCGATAGCTTTTTTTTTGGCCATGTTTGCACTTAGATCAATAAAGGATTTTCCTAACCCTCCAATTGTGCCGCTTAATTTTCCGGTAATCGATAACAAAGGGCCAGCGGCCGCAGTAGCAGCTATCAATTTTACGATCATCTGTTGGGTTTTAGGATCTGCATTGCTAAACGCCTCAGCTAGATTACCGATTTGTTTGATTAGAGGTTTGCTCGATTCTAATCCATCTCTTAATGCATCAACAAAAGGACCTCCCAAATCAATAGCAGCATTCACTGCCTCATTTCTAAGCATTTTTAGTTTGGATTCCGTTGTTTCGTAACGCTTGCCAGCTTCTTCAGCAAGTGCAGTATTTTCTCCGAATGCTTTGTTACCCATTTCTACCGCCCCAGCAAATACTCCGCTGGCATTAGCTGCACGCAGCAAACTGTCTCTTAACCGAACTTCAGTTATACCCATGTCATCCAACACACTAATTGCAGACGAACCTTGTTCTTCGGCTTTCCCTAATCCTTCGACAAATTTCATAATTGCTGCAGATGGATTAGATTTGAACATTTCAGCAAATTTGTCACCAGTCATTCCGGCAACATCAGCAAACTGTTCCAAGCTAGTTTTCGAATTGTCAGCTTCTTTATACATCTTTTTAAGTTCTGCAGATGTAAATCCCATTTCTTTGGAAACACCAGTTAGTTCTTTGCCACCATTTCGCACCGCTGTTACTAATCTTTCCCAAGAAACACCTTGATCCTCGGCATGTGCTTTCAACTCGTCAAATGAGCCCGCTCCTTTTTCAACAGCTAATTGCATATTAACCATCACTTTAGAGAAGGCAGACCCACCAGCTTCCGCTTCAATACCAACAGAACTTAATGCTGCTGCAAATCCCAAAATGTCGCCTTCGGACATACCAATTTGAGCACCTGCACCTGCTAACCGTAATGCCATCGCCGATATTTCAGATTCTGTTGTTGCAAAGTTATTACCTAAGTCAACCAATGCAGAACCTAAGTTGCTAAATTTATCTTGCGACATTTGAGTAATATTAGCAAAACGAGCCAACTCAGTAGCAGCTGTTTCAGCGCTCATGTTTGTTGACTCGCCTAGATCGATCATTACTTTAGTAAATGCAGAAACATTGTCTGTTTGGATCCCCAGCTGCCCTGCAGCTTCGGCAACAGCAGCTATTTCACTATGGGTTGACGGTAGTTCATTTGCAAGATTTCTTAAACTCGCTTCAAGATCATCGTATGAATAAACAACATTACCATTGCTATCCACCACTTCGTCTGATGTTTTCTTTACACCAGCAAATGCTGATTCCCAACTAATAGCAGCGGCAGTCACAGCAGTCACGCCAGCCGCAATAGGTACAGTTAAGCCTTTTGTCAAAATAGACCCTATGTCCCCTAGTCTTTTGCCGTTGTTTATTAAAACATCGCTTGCTTTATTGATTGAACCAGTTAAACCTTCATTTCTGATTTGATAGTCAGCAATCGCTCCTGCAGTATTTTGTAACTGTAGTTTATAGTTTGCCAGTTTACCGTTAGCATCTTGTAATTGGTTAGCCAGCCGTTTCGTGGAGTCAGTAGCTTTACCATCAACAAATGAACCATCATAGGCTTTCTTGAGGGCGGTCACTTGATTTTCTTGTGCTTTGATAATCTGTGTTAAACCATCGTATCGAGTGCCTAATTTGCCAAGTTTGTTCCCTGCCAAATCAGCTACTTTCATATTTGCTTGCATTTCTTTTGCTAGGTATTGTACTTGCTTTTTAGAATTAGCAATGCCTTTCCCAAAATCGGCATCATCCAACCCTAGCTTTATGACCATATTTCCTAAAGGAGTTGCACCAGCCAAATCATCCGCCCCCTTTCCCTTTGACTAAATCAGACAATGGCTTAATTTCTTTGCGTTTCTTGTTTTTCTTTCCTTTTGGCGTTTGTTTAAACATAATTTCATAAAGGTACAGCGTATCTGTATTCAGAACGTCATTGATTGTCCAACTGGGATAAATCTTCAATATCGATCTCACAACATCTAGCTGTAACTCATGATGATCGGACGAACTTATTTTTCGTCCTTTTTTCCTTTTGGGCCTTTCTTGTCTGTTGGATCTGATTCTTCCACGTCTTTTTCGTAACCTAAGACACGATACATGATGATTTCCAAGATCAAATCTCTGTCCCATGCATCGATACCATCTAAAAGGACAGTTCCGGTTAAATCTTTATCATCAAACAAGCCGGCTACAAACTCAGCACGGAATTCAGTAAGCGCTCTGGCTGAAGGAGCAATATCATTGCCTTCATCATCCTTCTTGAAAAGTTTTGCTTCACCATCCGTGTAATCTAAAGCTTTTGAATACGGTACGTGGCTTTGTGTGAAGGTCTTTCTTGTTCCATTGATCATTAAATCCAATCTGATTTCTTTTCCAATTTCTGACATGTATAATTCCTCCTATTAATCAAAAATAAAAAGGCTAGTCCGAAGACTAACCTTTCCCTTCATTATTCACCACCATTATTCACCGCCGCCACTTGGAGGTGTAACTGGACCACCGAGAACAGCAGTTTTTAACGAAGCAACGTTTTCTGCACCAAATGCACGCAACACTTTCATTTTCTCTGTTTTTTCACCGATTGTGATATCACGAGTGATAGCATTAAATACATATTCACCGGCTTCAGGCGTAAAATCTTCGTCATTCTTAGTAGCTAATGAATAGCCATCACGATTGAATTTACCTGCAAGCATTGCAAATGCGACTGGTTCGCCATATAGATCTTCAGCTTCAGCAACAGTTGCCACGTATGGAGGCTCCGTTTTATCACCGAATCCATCAATACCGCCATCATCCCCAAATGTAACTAAACCTAGCAACTCTTGTTCAATAGCAACTGGAACATCAAGCAAACCGAAGTTAGCGGCAACAGTTCCCGTACCTTTTGCAGCGATCCAGTACTCCCGATCCCCTGCGAAAACTTTTTGAATTTCTTTTGATAGACCAGTCAAATCAAACGCTGTAGGTCCACCTTCTTTTTGTTTACCTTCAAGCACTCTAATTTGTTTTGATGTATCGGGTGTTAAATCTGTTTTCAAGACCCGTGTAGATAATGTACTAAAACCATATGTTTCTGCCATTGTTAATTCCTCCTAATAAAATAGACCCGATTAATAATCAGTGTCGTGAATTTGTGTATTTTTTCGATATCGCCTTGCATCCACAAAGCGTTTTGTTTCAGGGAAATATTCGTCAAGTCCACCATTTAACTGAGCATAACCAAATCCCCACATCGCAGCTTTCACTGCTTTAGCAATTTCTTTCGTCAAAATCCTTGATTGAGTTTCAACATTAATTTGATAGCTGAACGTCTGTGACATCTCTTTGTTGGCTGCATAGTAAGCACTAGTTGGCGGTCCAAGTGGTGTATCGATGATAATAAAAGGTTTGGTCGAATCGAAGCTTTCAGGCACTTCATAGAATTTAATGTTCTTTGCAGTAACCTCTTTTGCAATCGTAGGATCAGCAGATAAAACGTTGTAGACTTCCATCATCATATCTTTCATCGTGCTAACTCCTCCAATTCTGACCGCATCTCCTCAAATGCAGATCCTTCTGTTTTATCAACCACACCTTGCAATTTTCCCATCCCTCTAGGGCTAATGTACTTACCAAACCGAGTATAGCCAAACTCACTCAAATGCACTAAGCGCCATCTTGAACCTTGACCCCAACCAACTTCGATCGTTTTAGGCGGTCCTTTTTTCACTCCGGAAACAATTACTGTGTCATGCGTTTCACCAGTATCCATGTAACTGGATACCGCCTCTTGCACATCTTGTTGCAATTTTTTCCCATAGTTTCTAAGCGACTTATTCACGATCCGGTTTGTTCTTGCAGGACCTAGCTTGGCTTCGAGATTCTTTAGAATCTCATCCACGCCTTTAACTGAAACGCTCATGAAGTCACCCCCAAGATGATTTTAAGAAAATCGTTATTCTCAACATCTGGCGCAAAATCTACAATATCCCACACATCATCTTTGTATCGGAAATCATCCAAGACTACTTTATGCGCATTGTTTGGCAAATAATCTGTGAATGGATCCCGAATCTTGATTGTGACAGCTTTCTTTGTTCCTTTTCCGCTAAGAATATCCCTATCCTTAGAAGAAGGATTGTAGACTAAGCAAGTGCAGTAATACAATTTCTTGTTTTCTTGTTCACCCGGTTCAGGCCCATCGTTTGGTTTTACTTCAAAAAATGTAACCGGTGTATTCAAATCACCGGCTACAATTTCAGGTCTTTCATATTTTGTTTTAATCGGCAACTTGATCACCTACTAAATCTATCGAAGCATCCATGATCATCACTTGGAAATTGGCATAAAAGTATTCGAGTGCTTCGTTTCTTAAATAACGTGTACGCTCATAAACCAATTCTTTGCCCTTTTCATACTTTGTAGGATCGAACTCTCCAATGATCGATTTAATATCGGCAAACCCATTTTCCAGTTGCTTGCCAATATCTACGTCTTCCGAGGAATGAAAAATACGAAAGCGAGATTTGTATTCATCAATAAAGGTCTGCTCATTCATTTACTGCCACCTCCTTATTCTGCAGTGACAGTCACTTCACACTCCGTAGTCAATCCGTTAGCTGTTGTTGCTGTGATCGTAGCAGTTCCTGCGCTGACAGCTGTAACTTTGCCTTGTTTTGGCGTAACAGTAGCTATTGCAGCATCTGAGCTTGTAAACGTCACTGATTTGTCAGTAGCCGTTTCTGGGTCAACAGTAGCAGTCAAAGTTTCGGTTCCCCCGACAACAAGAGAGACAGTGGTTTTATTCAGCGTCACTCCTGTGGGGGAAATTACTCCCCCGAGCCACCGTCAACATCTGCAGGGATAGCAATATCATATACTTGAGCTGCATCGTTGTTTGTTGGTTGTCCGTTACCCAACATATCAATCGCATACAAAGTTGCACGTTTCATTGCAAAGGTTTCTTTGTAAACTGCAATTTTTTCAGGACGAGATTGAGTGGCATCATATTCGCCGTCAATAAATGCAATCAATTTATTTTCAGGAACATCTAAGGATTCGATGATATGATCTTGCGAAATGAATGGCAAGTTCGAAACAAAAACGCCGTTAGCATTTTGGGTTGTAACTCGAGCCACAATATCGTAATAATTAACAGGGTTTACAATCAAATACACTTTGCCTGAAACCTTACGATATTTAGTCTCGCCGTCAGTATCGTTGTCACCAACACGATGTGTGTATTTTGAAGCAGTTTTCAGTACCTTAGCAAATTCTTTTACCATAGTAGCAGAATCCTTGAAAGTCAAAGTACCAGCCGATGCTTTATCAGGATAGACACCTCCAGTAACAGCTCCATCCAAATCTTTCAAAAGACCAATCGGCTCGTTATTGCCTGTACCAGTGACAATCTTCACTTCCCAGATGTCAGAAACAGCTTCACGTAAAGATAACTGTACATACCGATTGATCCAACGAGGCCCTAAGTCTAATGTATCATTAGAAATTAGCATAAAAGCAGTCAATGCAAGTTGAGTGTATTCTGTCGAGTCGAATTCCGCATCAAGTTGCCCTTCTAAATCTTTGTGTAACGGTCCAAACACAGCTACACCTTTACGGCGAGAACGAATGACCTTGACTTTACCAACAGTTGATTGGAAGTTGATTAAGCGCAACAAAGGGTGATCTTTTTCCAAGTCTTCGAATACTTTTTCAAAGATTGTTTCTGGCCATACTAAATCTTTGTCAAATCCGCCAGCTTTTGAGACTTCATTATAAAATTTCGTTTCTTCAGCAGTTAAGGTTGGGATTCCCCGAGCTTCTAATACACGGTTGTCAGTTACGTTCTTTAATTCTTCGTACTCAGCACGTACTTGTGCACCTGCATCTTCTGCAATGGCTGTGACGTAAGCTTCTAAAGCATTGTTTACTTGTTCAGGTGTTGCATCTTCTTTTGCAGAAATAGCGTTGAAGATTTTCTTCGCATCTGCAGTTTTGTCTGTAATTTTTAACATAGTTTATTCTCCTTTTCGCAAACGTGTGATTAATGATTTTGGTTTCGGTTCTTGTTCCACTTGATTTGTTACAGGTTGGCTTATATTAGACATAGCAACAGCAACTGCATCTTGAATCATTGATGCAATATCCTGCGGTTCTTCTTGAGGTTCAGCACGTTTTACAGAATCAGCAAATCCAAACTTAACAGCTTCATCTGCTGTGAACCATTTTTCTTCATTCATCCATTCCCGTAATTGATCCGTAGTTTGACCGGTCTTATCAGAATAAATTGCCAGAATTGAATCATCGATGGTCTCCAAAGCATTCAAAGTTTTTTGGATATCCTGTTTGTTTCCCCAAGCGAATGTTGAAGCTTCGTGAATCATCAATGAAGTGCCAACATTCATGATCACTTCGTCAGCGCCAGCAATGATGAAAGTTGCAGCACTGGCTGCCAAACCAGTTACTTCGACAGTGACATTTGATGGGTGATCTTTTAGGTAGTTGTAAATTTCAATCCCTTCAAACACATCGCCGCCAGGACTATTCAGTTTGATCACGATATCATCTGTGACTGTATCCAGTGATTCACGGATATCTTTCGCATTAATAACATCATCATCACGCCAATATTTCTTTTGGACATTGCCACTTAAGGTGAGAATGTGCTTACCATTTTGGATTTCGTTGGTAAATTGAAACGGTACTTTTTTAACTTTCGGCATTTTCGTTCTCACCCCCTTTCGCTGTTTCTTCATAGTTCTTGGTCATTACTAGCTTTTTACCTTCTCCATTAGGCAAAGGTTCATAGTCATATTCTTCACGTACTTCATCCCGGAAGAAGCTTGCGCTTGATACCACCTTGTCGATCTGAGTTGCATCTTCGACGATACTTCTAGGTAATACCTTCGATACTTTGATTCTCTCGCCGTTCTTGTATTCTTTTTTTGTAATGATTTTCGCCATTAGTTCATCCTGAAGCTTCTTCATTAGTGGTGTGATACAAAGTTTACGAAAAGCATCTAGATTAGAATCAAGGTCAGCTTTTTCACCATAAATAAGCGCCGTAGGAACTCCTATGGCGTTGGCTACATCATCTATCAACGATGTTTTCATTTTGTTCAGCTCATCAAGTGATTGATTGGAAACCCCTTGTTTGTTGGTGTATTCCTCGTACTCAAATCCTTTGATCTTTGCTACAATTGCTACGGATTTTGTTTTGAATGCATTGTAGACCTTGTCAATATACTCTTGTAATCTTTGACTTCGTGTCTTGCCGTCTTTTCCTTTTTCTTCGTTAATACTTCCGGTCGAATCGATAGACACCGATCCACGAATTTGATTATTTCGCATTGCAATTTCAATGATTCGCCCAAATAACTCGGAATAGTCCTCAAACAAGCCCTTTGTAAAACGATCAAGTTTATCATTGTTGTATTCAATGTAGATCACATCTGACATATTGAAGCTTTTTTGAAATACATAGTTCTTTACTGTTACGCCAGTGAACACATCATCATAAACGGCGTATTCTGTACGAGAAAAATCATCAGCTATCAGCAATTGGTTATCTTCAGTAAAAATGACCAGCACTTCGTTGTCGTCCATAAGTCGGTAGAAAAACTTTTCCCAAAACGTTGCAGCTGACATATCATTGTTGGGTCGAACATTCAAAATGTATTCCCAATCAGCAGTACCATCTTTGTTTTTGAACTTTACTTCCAGTGTGGACATGGTCCTTGCGACAAAATCTAGCACTGTATTCTTTGCCATAATTTTCAGATATGCTCGAGCGGACTCATCATCACCATAGACGAGATCAGGAATCCAGTCTGAAGGTTCTTCATTACGTATGGACTGCTTAAAGACATCAAATAAACTCACATATTTTCACCACCTTTCAAGGTAAAATAAAAAGCCCTATTTCTAGAGCTCAAAATCATCTTCAGCCTTATTGAACAAAGAAGTATAGGTAATTTTTGATACCACCGATTCTATTGTTTTTAAATAGTTTGCAAGATTGGTTTTTGATAAAATTTCCGAGTATTGTTTCGAAATTTTTTCAGTTGTTTCTGCAATTTTTTTCAGCTGATTCAAGTCAAAATTCATAAAATCAATGTTGAATTTTTCTTTATGACTCATTATTTCAACAATGGCTTCATCAATCTTTTTGGATACATATCTCACATCTCTCATAAATTTTTTTTGATCTTCAGATGAAAAATATTTATTATGTGCGATTTTATTTCTTTGTTTTCTGATATTCTTCATTCTCACAGCAATGTTGTCAATTTGGATATATTTTTGGATGTACCTATCCCAAAAACTCTCAGGTTTGTTGCTTTTAATTATTTCAATAATTTCTTCTTTTTCGAGATGATCAATATTTTCTACTTTAAATTTACTATCATAATTATATTCATCAAAATTTACTACTTTATCGAAAAACAACGTTTCAAACTCTGACAAATCAAGTTCTTCTAACCCCTGTTCAATATTGTTTTTTTCTTTTGAATTCAGAGTACTATTATCACCTAAACTGTCAGACCAATTCTTACCTTCTGTTGGCGTGGTTATAACTAATAATAATTGTCTCAGTTTTCTTTCATACATAGACAAACTTTTATAGGAAATTTCAGCAAAATATCTTGATAATTCATCATTAAGAATGACTAAATAGAAATCGTTTTTTTTATGTTTTTTCAAGTCTTGAATTATAGCCGATAATACGTCTGCATATTTTCTTTTATTATTCTGATAATCTATTTTTATGTCTAAATAGAAACCAGAGTCTTTCCTATTTTTAGCATTCCCATAATATGTTTTGTAAAACGCCTTATACATTTTTTTCTTATATTCCACTGTGAATTCAGTCCATTTAATCGTTATCGGAACATCAATAACCACAGTTCCCTCTTTTTTTGCATTTTCCTTTTCCCTAACTGCTTCAGGATTAAAGAAATTTTCCAACCATTTCGTACAGGTAATTTGATTTTTATTGTTCGGAATTAAATAGTATGAATTACAGATTTCCATAGTACTCCTCCATTGATTTTCATAAATTAAATATTATCAATGTAGAACAATTTATTCAACTAAAATTCAATATCATCCAACATATCAAAGGCATCATCGTAGTCAACTTGATCATCCAATTCTGCTGCTTTATATAAAGCATGAATAAACGCTTGAAAACCATCTGTTTTACGCTTAACTTCCTCTTTTTTCAGAAATTGTTTACCTGCTTGTGTTTCCTTCACATACACATTATTGGTAAACCAGCGCATTAACGGATTATCACCAAAAATAAATTTATGGTTTGCAAATCCATCTTCTACACGAGGCGCTAATAACGGATGTAAGTTAGCCGGCCTTTTCAATCGAACTACTTCAAATCCTTCTTTTTCAAGCATAGGCCCCAAAATATCTGCCTTGTAATTATCCATGACGATAACTCGCACACCATATTCCTCTCTAGCTTTAATAAACCAATCAACTATATACTTAGGGTTCAAAGATGGCTCATCAATAATTTTCATCAGTCCCATTCTTTCCCAAGTCTTTATTGGTGCCCTTTTTTCACTACCAACTAACTGCTCTTTTAGCGAGTAACCGTAGTGAACATCGCAAAAATGTTTCATCGCAAAAGTAAATGTCTTAAATGCGTACTCCAACTTCTTTCGATTTTTAAATAGTAAACCGCAAGTAGCAAAATCTCGAACACTACCGAAATCGAGAGATCCGATCGGCACCGTATCTAATTCAAAGAATGGCCGGTTTGTTGCCATTATTTCTTCTCGGGTAGCAACAGAGTTTTCCATATTGTCTTCGAGAAAATTCATTCGCTTAGTGACGAATGCTGAACGACCAGATGGTTCAGTAGCTAGCTTTTTATATTTTTTCATCACTTCGTTGAAAAGACGCTTGCCACGTTTATTCAGTGGTGGCTGTAACGCCGGATTTGCTTTTGCCCAATAATCAGGATCATCCATCTCTTCAATATCATCTAGCTCACATATATATGGGAAAACACCTTTAAACTTTGATAGACCATTCAGAATGTCTTCACATTCCCGATACTTGATATCAAAGTAACCTTCACGCACAAATCCCTTTGTCCCAATAAAGAACTGACGACCATGGTCCACTTTTCCAAGGCCACCAGAAAATACATCTACAATATCTGTATTTTCCATTTCATGGTACTCGTCATAGATTACTGCACCTTCTCGTCCACCGTCTTGAGAACTTGCATTACTTGTTTTATATTCAAAAACGGACTGAGTTTCTAACCCTGTTAAGCTACTTTTATAGGCTTCAAATTCTTCTTTCAGATCTTCATTGCCTTTTTTATTTATAACTCGATAACATTCTTGAAAACTTCGCTTGGCCTGTTTTTCACTATTGGCCACAATAGAAACATCATAGTAATCAATTCCATGAAGCGAACTAACAAAATAATTTGCTAACGTTGAAATAAACCCATTCTTACCACCGCCACGACCCATATTAATAACAAATTCATCAAAAACAACTTCATCATCTTCTTTGTAAAACAAAAAGATGAATGCGGAAATAAACTTTTCCCATTCATCTAAATCAAAATACCAAGCTTGACTAAACTCAATATAATTATTTATTTGTTCCTCATCGAAGTAATAAATATCGTCACGAGGTAAAATCTCTTTTTCTATTAATTTTAAAAGTTGTATCCTTTTTTCGTTAAGGACTAACTCACCAGATTTCCATTTACGAATATATTGATCAACATGCTTGGTAGTAAGCATTTCTATTTCCTACCAAGTAACTTACTTTTTTTGTCTACTTTCATATTTTGCGGTAATGAATCGGTGAGTTGCTTGATAATAGCTTGGTATGTTTTATCTCTATTGTCATAATTTTCGACAATTGGTCTTTTTCTATCATAAGGCATTTGATTTTCGCTTTGCTTGAATTTCTCATATTCTCCGTTTTCAATAATATCTTTCCAATTATCATCTAACAAAACTCTTAGTCTTGCAGCTTGAGTAATTAGTCCTTCAACTAAACTAAGTTTGTCACGAGGGATTTTATTGAATATTTGTTGAAGACGATTCTTTTCTTCTGTCACGCGCTTTTCCATATCGTCCATGCGATCATTCAGTAAGAAATGTAAACTACATCCAAGCACTTTCGCTATTGAACTTAGCTTTTCAATACTAGGTGAATTTTTACCATTTTCAATGCTTCCATAGTACTTACTAGAAATTCCACTTTTAGTTGCTACATCAACCTGTGTCATCCTATTTTCAAGTCTTTTTTGCTTCATTCTCGATCCAACTAACTTAGAATCCAAACTAATCACCTTCTTTCTAATTTCAATGTGATGGGGTAGGAGGGGGGGAGGGGTAAAAAATTTGTGCTACATTTCCAGAATTGACCCCTCCCACCGGTTCCCTAGATTGGGATTTGACCCCAAAACAATTCGACCGGGGGTGTGTTGGTCCCCACTTTGGTTTGATTTTATATTCATTTTTGGGATTCTGTTTTCTTTGTTTGTCACTCACCACCACTCATCGTCCCACTTTCTTTTCTTTGGTTGCCCACGATAGTTCATCCGATCGTGTCGCTTGTTGTGGCAGTCCTTGCATAACGTTCTTAGATTGTCCGGATCAAACGCAAGCTCTGGATTTGTTTGTAACTCTTTGATGTGATCGACTTCCAGTATCGAATCATACTGTGTAGTCAGTCTGCCTTCTGCTTTACACCACTGGCATTCATAATGATCCCTTTCAAGTATTGCCTGCCTTAGATTTCTCCACTTAGTCGATCCATAAAACCTAGCTCGATCCGCTTTGGTTTTAACAACAGGTATCATTGTTCTTTGGCTAACTGCTCAACATAAACATTTACCAAGGCTCTTTGCACTTGTAAGATTCCATCTACTCCTAGCTGTGTAACATCGAGGTTCATATGTTCTTTTATAAACGTTGCGTTGACAGGTGCCTCAAGTGATCGCTTCATCATGTAATAATTTAGTGCTGCAAGTTCATCTACCTTCAGCCCGTATGCCGTAATAATTTTCCAGAAAAGATCAGCAACAGCATCCATGTCCTTCTCTTCTCTTAACTGGGTCAGCATCTTGATAAAATCGTCTTGTTTTTCTGGAATAAGTTTCTTTCTGTGATCCTGTGGTTTCTTCATACCCATCTCTCCTTATACAAAATAAAAAGCCACTCGCACGGAGTGACTACATTATTAAAATATCCAACTCTTATTTACCTGCTTTAACCTTTTCCCATTCCTTTTTGTAGTAATCTCTTAACATGACAATTAACTTATTTACTTCTATTGCTACATCATCTCTCATTTTCCTAGATTGTTGAATATTACTGTCAACTACGTTAGCAGAATCAAATTGCATCCAACTACTTTTCAATGAATATTTACGAAGGTTCTCGTGTATCTCCTCGGCTAGTTTTACTATTTTGTTATTTTCTTCATTGTTACTAAAGTTTAATTTTATTAACATAAATTCTTTTTTTACAATTTCCAAAGTATTATTTAAATCATCGACTCTACTTTTCATATCTAAATCAAAATTCACTTTGTCTTGTATTTCCCATTGTTCATAAATATCTTTGTATTTTTTTCGATCTGTATGAGATATTTTTTTATCATTACTTAAAGCTTTAAAATTGGCTGCCCTCATATTGTATTCATTGTATTGCCTAATTTTCTCTGAGAACATAACGTACGAACTAGATAATTTCAAAGAAGCGTTTAGAAATGATGTTACAATTTCTTTTGTACTATCGATCCAATGCATTCTTGATTTAGAAATAATATCGGCATCAATCTTTTTTTGTTCTAATATATTTTGCTTTATTCCCATTTTTCTTGTATTTAAAAAACTCAGCAAAGAAAAAACAAATGATATCACAGCGCCCACAGCAGCTACAATCGCAGCTACACTAGACCAAATGAAATCTCCATGGACATCATAAAAAATATTCCCTATCATATATTTACTCAACACCTTTTTTATATATAGTATCATCTATTACAGAATATCTTTCAATATTAAAAGACAGCACTAGCGAATTTCGAAATGAGATGATCCACCTCTTTCAAAAAATTGTGCTGTCTTTCGTATCCGTCAAAGAAGTAAAGCGACGAGGGATTAGCCTCCTTTCGGTATTTGGATTATTGTGAGTAGTCCAACAACCGACTCTCCGTTTCTTCTACGCTATTACTATAACCCGTTTAAATCAAGAAATATACACAGGCTTTGAGGTCGCATTTTGTGGCAATGTCAAAACAAGCTCAACTGATCTTGATCCGCTGAATAGTAGTCCATTTCTTCTTGCTTCTTCAAGCGTTCCTCTCGCCTTGCCTCATACTCATCCACGAATGATAATGTCTTGCGAATCTCTGTATGCCGCTTTCTGATATAGGATACGCTGTAACCCGTCTCATCTGCTATATCATAAACATCCATGTCATCAATATACTTTAATTTAACAATTTGATTGTCCGCACCGCTGAACGAATCAATCAATTCCATCAGTTCAACTTTTTCTTTTTCAAGAAGCTCTAGTTCATTCTCTATAATCCTGATGTTTTCTTCCAACGATGATGATCTTGAATTCTTTTCAAGGCGCACGTTTGCTAAATCACCGTTGATCCATCGATCTAATTCCAACCTACTCTTGTTAAGATTCCATTTCATGAAGAGTATTTGTTCTTCTAAGTCTTGGTAGTTTTTAAGCCATTGAAATCTCACAAACGCCACCCCTTTATGGTAAAATAGTCTTGTCACAGGTCACTTACCCAAAAGGTAGTGGCTTTTTTTATTTACCTTCCCTCTCGTCCATCTTTTTTCCAACAATTACTGCAACGACCATTATCATTACGAATCCTGTGAAACCTAAAACTGCAACTGTCATAATCATCCTCCACTTTCCATCGCATCTCGCACTAGCGGATCATTGATAATAATCTTGTACTTCATCTGCTCATGTTTCAGCTGTTGTTCTAGCTGCTCAATTTGTTCCTGTTGATTCACTATTGTATAGGATAACCAACTTGAAGCTACAACGAATGAAATGAAAAATAAGATTTCATGTTTAACTTTTGCTCTGTTCATTATTAAGAACCGTGCAGCATATTTATTGTAAAGAAAGAATTTTCGCATAGAGTTTCCCCCTCTCTATTGTTATAATAAATAAAAAAATAGGAGTGATCGTTTTGGAATACATACAATATGATGATATATATGGAGAATATCCTTCTCAGCAAGGAACTACCCTCGGTATGAACTGCCCACATTGCAATGTTTTTGTTGCTCAAAATTGGACAAGTGAGTTTTATTTCCGTCAAGAAAATCCCGATCAGTTTCAAAGAGAAGAATTTAAACGAATTGTATTCGATCAAGACACTGATTTTACGCCAAGTGACTATTCTTATGTTTTTTCTTTAGTATGTCCGTCTTGTAAAAACACCAGTATTTGGATTAAAAATCCCAAAAGAAATGAGTCGGAGAGCCTAATATTTCCTAAAGTCAACAAAAATTCAGTTGAACCAAATGTTGATATGCCGACTGACATAAAAAAGGTGTTTATTGAAGCATCGACTATAATAAATGACTCACCCCGAGCATCTGCAGCTCTGTCACGTCTCGCTATAGATATGCTTACGAGTAAAATTACTCCAGAGGGAAAAAATTTGAATGACCGAATTAGGTTGATTGTCGCTTCAGGAATGCTCACAGAGATTCAACAAGGGTTAGACATTGTCCGTGTTGTAGGAAATAATGCAGTTCATCCTGGAGAAATAGATCTATCAGATGACAAAGAAATTGCGAAGTCATTACTATCAATAATAAATATTATTGTAGATAATCAAATTTCACAGCCCAAACGTATTTCTGAAATGTATGGAAACCTTCCTACTGGAGCATTAGATGCTATAAAGAAGAGGGATCAATAAATCGGATAGCTAACTAAATTAGTGCTTCAAACAGACTTTCAAAGATACCAACCGGAATACTATTCCCAGCTTGCTTATACATTGGCATTCGAAATCTTCCGTTTCTCTCAACAGTTGAAGCAGCAGAAAAAAAATCATCGTCTGAATAGCCTTGTAGCCTCCAACACTCCAGTTCAGTAAGATATCTAAAACGATCTTTTCCACAGTCAACAACTTGCGCTGGTGTCCGATCCTGTCGAGTTGTGATCGTGTATGCATATTCTTGAATCACTGTTGCTCGTTTGATGCCTGTCTTTCCGATTACAGAAAGAACACTAGGCTGTGTTACATCGTAGATTGGATCAACTTGATCATTGGACAACAAAAACTCCTTGATATCTTTCATAGGTTTTTGTTTCAAGATCTTGAAGTTAAAAGGTTCTTGGTTAAGAATCGAAATCGTGAACACACGCTGCCGTGCTTGTGGTAGTCCAAAATCACGTGCATCAAGCACTTCAAATGAATTCGAATAACCTAGGTTTTCCATTTCATCAAGATAACGATTGAAATTTTTTCGCATAGGTTTGTATGTCACGCCTTTTACATTTTCCCAAATCACAATTTTTGGCTTCCATATGCCCATATCACGTATGATTTTAATTGTTTCCCACATTAAGCTAGACTTAGTTTCTGATCCTTCATCAGCGCCCTTTTGGCGACCAGCAATGGATATATCCTGGCAAGGCGAGCCGTGGATCAAAATATCCGCTTTAAGATTCCAATTGACGACTGATTGAGTTTTAAAAGGTAGCTCGTTTGCAAATATAGCGTTGTAACTATCAACGGCTTTCTGATCAATCTCCACATAATCAATTGACTTAGTCGGGATCCCTAAATTTCTCAATGCAATTCGAGGGCTGCCAATACCTCCGAAAAGTTCTAAAATTTGAAGCACTAGCTTCACTCCTTAGTTGTTTATTTTGGTGGATTACTGACTATTCAACACCTAATTTATAAACACAGAAAGTATCTTCATCTTCACTTTCTGCCTCCATCACTACCGCCTTTAGTCCATAATCTAGATATTCATGATTGACCTCTGCATCAAAACCATCACTTCGTTTAGACTTTACCCAGTCATCAAGCCACTTAGAAGCCGTTTCCTTCGATCCAGTCGCTTGAATTTTTTCAATTCCATTATCTTCTTTGACCGCTACATAGATTATTTCTTCATTCATCATTAATCCCTCCTAGTTGGTAATATCTGTCGATTATTGACCGATACAGTTTCTCATAAACTGTGATTTTTAAACTTCTTTTTCCTCAAATCATACGGCACCGGATCACAATCAATCTCATTATCAATCAAAAATTTCCTCAACGAATCGACATTGATGTTTAGCTCTTTTGCTATTTCTGGTCGATAATATCCCAGCCTGGCCATCTCAATAATCCTTGCTCTATGAGCCGCAATCGGTTTTATGGTTTTCAAACCTAACATCGATTTTCTAAGACTTACAGCTGCTGGCGTTCGGTTCAATCTTTCTGCTAGCTGAAGATTATTCATAACCAGGTAATTATTTTTTAGAAATTCATCTTCTTTCTGGGTCCACTTCTTTTTAATGTACGGCACATCTTTATTCTTTCTTCTCAGGTTAACCAACCTATAAACCGTAGCTGCTTTTGTGCGATTTAGAAATTCGGCTGCGTCTTTAATCGGCGCATCACCATCGTAGGCAAAGTACTCCAAATAGATATCATCATCTTCCGTCCATTTTTCAGCCATTCAGAATCACCTCGTTATGCGATCTGCATTAGTACAGACATCATCTTTTCATCATCTTTCTTTTTCAATTCATCTAAAATATGGGAGTAGGTGTCTTGTGTAACACCGACATCTGCATGCCCTAATCTCGCTGAAATAGTATTGATTGATACGCCTTCTGCCAGCAAAACGCTTGCGTGTGTGTGCCGCAGCGCGTGTAGGCTTATTTCTGTTATACCCAAGGATTTACACTTAGCTGCCAGAAGGTTGTTATACGTCGAATTAAACTGCCTTTTATACTGGCCGTTTTCAAGCTTTTCAATAAAAATTGGTTCATTTGAATCCAAGTGTTCAATCAATGGCTTAAATTGACCGACTATTTGCCAATCGATCGCAATCGTTCTTATGCTGCTAGGTGTTTTGGTTTTCATGAAACCTTTGCCATACCTATAATCCCATGTCTTGTTTATAGTTAATTCGTTCGTTTGCCAGTTAAAATCAGCTGGCGTTAGTGCTAACGTTTCCGCAAATCGCATTCCGGTCTTAGCCGATAACAAAATGAACCAATCGCGATTTAAGCCATGATGCAGATCTAGGGATTTCAACAATTTGGACAACTCTTCTTTTTGTAAGAATTTTTGTTTTTTCTCTCGTGGCTCTTTACCTTTGATCACTGTCCGGTAAGTCGGGTCTTTCTGTAAAAGTCCATCGTGGAAAGCGTCTAATATGCACCCTTTAATCTGATGATGAAAGTCAACAGTTGTTTGTTTTTCGTGCGTTTGCGAAAAGACATTGATGATACGTTGATATTCTCTACGGTCATTTAGTTCGTCCATTGTCAACGTTGGGCAGATGCTCCTTAGATGTTTAGCACTGTTGTAATACTTTTCTAAGGTTACTTTTGCAATAGCCCCAACTTTATACGTTTCAATCCATTCGTCATAGTAATCACAGAACAACGTTTTCTTTTTTTTAGCCATCAGTTCACCCCATCTCGCATTAATTTTGCGATTTTATCAAGATTCTCCGAAGCTAAATTTCTCACTAATGGAGTTTGACCGCATGCTGCAATATCTTTCAATTCATCTATCATTTTTGAGATAGCTCCTAAAGCGGCGTTTGCTATATAAATATCCAGACTTTCGTGTTGTGTCCTAATATGATGTTTACTCATCAATATCCCCCTATTCCGCTATTTCTTCCGTTAGTAAACTTCATAATATTTTCTTTTTTATTTGGTATAATGAAAAAAAGTATCTTCAGGAGGTTTATCATGTTAAGCTACTCTTTTTTGAATACCGAATTATATTTTGATACTAATAGCCAATCTGAATTTGTTCATTTTTTTCATTTGTTCTCTAATTTTTACCCCATTTTTAATAATCATATGTCCGTAGTTTCAAAAGATACATTATCTATTGTTAATCCGACAAAAACTGGACCTGTGTATTTTAAAGAATCTCAAGTTATCTTTTTAGCTGTCGAACCTAGTGTCTGGAACGACACACAATTTGTTTACCAAGCATCTCATGAACTTTGTCACTACTTTATTGAGAGCGATAAATCACTTATCATGAAATGGTTTGAAGAAACAATTTGCGAGGTATCATCTTTATTCTTTTTAAACAAGATGAGCGAGTATCATCAAAGTATTGGTGATTTGCAAAATTCATTGCGATACAAATCTTATCTGACAACCTGTATATCTGAAGTTGAACCGTTTAATATAAACTCTAATATCACTTTGGAACGTTATGATAGAAAAAAAGAAAGATACTTGGCTACTTTGCTATTACCTATCTTCGAAAAACATCCTTTACTTTGGAGAGAAATTCCAAGTTTGATAAACAGTAACCCAAAAAACTTTGTTGAGTTACTTATTAATTTTGAAAAGATGGTACCCATATATCTAGACGAAGCCAAAAGGGAATTTACTGATCTTTTCCCGAATTGATATTATTGAAAGATATCGAAACAGGCGGACTTCCAGTAGGACCTTTGGGATCTTGATGACCTACTTCGACTGAGGCTTTCGCTTGTTTCATTTTGTATTGTATTTCTTCTAGCTCTTTTAACTGCTCCTTGGTATTATCATGAATCATACTTATCCTTCCTTATCTCTTTCGTTAAACCATTACATTCTTCTTTGTAAAAATCTTCATCACCTGATTCTTGCAAATTTGCTACTAAGAAATCAGCTCGATCAGCATCAAATTCACCTGCTGCATCTTTGCGATCAGTCCAGCACAACATTGTCCCGGGAAAATATGCGTAAAGCTTATCGCTCGCATCCTCCATCACAACATAGTATTTTTTATCCAAATTATTCCCTCCTAACTAACAAATTTTTGATGCGACAACTTGAGTTCCTCATCGCCGATCATTGAATATTTAGAGCATTCAACCGTTAGAATGTTTTTCAATCTCTTCAACTGTGAGCCATCGAACTCTTTTTCAATTTCAAGTAAAATCTTATTGATCAACTTCTCTTGCAATGGCATTACTCCAATCCTTATAGCGGTAAGTCCTTCCTTGTTTATCTTCATAACCATAACGTAATAAATCGCTCATCGTTCGATTTGCTTTTTTACACTTCCGACATACGTCTTTCCGAGTACCTGTGAAAATCACTTCACCTTTGTATAGAACTTCAACAATTCGCAAATGGGATTGCTCCCCTCTCCAAAGTTCAACACGCAATGCTTCTCGCTCTTCCTCGCTTATTGGATCAATCTCTCGATCATCAAGGTTAGAAAGATAAAGCAATCGTTGTAGTTTTAAAGCACGTTCTCTGTGACGCTTCTTTTTTTCATGTTCTTTCTGCTTCATTGCCTGTTGATTCTGTTTCATGTTGATCACCTCCTGCATCTGCTGGCTTATACACATATTCATAAGGTTCCCACTTCTTATTTCCGAGAAGGCGATAGTACTTCCCTGCAAGTGTAATAATAAAATGATAGGTATCTGCCTTTTCCGGAACGTAACATCTTGCATAGTATTGGCGGTAATTCTTGGGATTGTTAGAAAAATACTCAACCGTCCATCCTCGTACCTCGCAAAACATAGTGAATTCGACACGTGCTACTTTGAAACTGGTTATTCTTTCATCCATAGGATCACCAATTCGTTTTATTCAGAAAATCGATGTAGCCCGGCGTAGCAACCTGATAATCTTCCAATTCTTCTTCAAGAATGTACTGACGGCCATATTTTTCTTTCATGTTCTGCCAATCACTCCATGGGATAAACCCAACGGTCTTTTTGATCATGCAGCAAACACCTGCCATCGCTCCTAATTTTTGATGGAGATCCAACAAGGCCGCCTGATTTTGTGTGATCACTGATTTTTTTAATCGATCCGTTGTAGTCATCTTTGCTTCAAAAACAATGGCACGTCCATCCCAGAGAGTGCCTTTATAATCTGGTTGAGCTTTCCCGATCGGATAAACGATCATTCTGCCATCGCCGAGTATCTGCTTCACACGAAAAGGTTCAGGTGTTTTTTCAATTAAAGCAATTTCTTTTGTTCTGTAATACCAACAACCTTGATCAATCATTTTTTCAAAGATATCGCCCAAATCATTGTTGACTCTATTTTGGTAATTTCTTGAAGACATCGTTTCTACCTACTTTCTGCATTAGTTCAGAAATAAATCCTTCTTTGTCATTTTGACCAAATGTATCTAGTGTTCTACGGTAAATGCGCTCATAGTGTGCTTTATCTTCAAAGCAAACGAATTGTGAATACCGGTCACTCTTAACTATTCCTGTGTATGCTGAATGATCAATTAACTTGTTTGATGCAGCATCGCAAACTTGCTGATTTTGAAGAAATCGGATTTCCTTTTCTTCTGATTTGATTTCCAATGTTTTAATACATGGAGAAAATTTCCCTTTGTTTTGATCATCAATG